>JANOUE010000192.1:0-3889 GCA_031416755.1 Hyphomicrobiales bacterium | reverse complement strand
GCAAAACACTTGTGTCAAGAAAATGAGCCATCTACCAGCGATCATAGAGCTCGTCGTTGGTCATAGCATCTTTGGCAGAAAACTTCTTGAATTGAGATCGCAACGCTCTTTCCCGCTCGATAGATTTGAAAAATTCTTCTGGCGCGGATTGTTCAAGACCTGCGCTGCCGGATGCAAAAAGAATAATTTCTGTATTACCCAAAACAAATGGTGGAGCGTTCCATCCTTCTTGCGCAGTAATGATTTGTTGAAATCCCATATAAATTCACTCTAATCTTGATTTGCTAGAAACTGTGCTGAGCTGCTTTTCGACAGGTTCAACAATTCCTGACAACAAGTTTCTCAATTCAATCGCGTCTTGATATGAAAGCAGCACGGCTGACCGAAAGAGAAATTCGTCCGAATCCGGTGCAGTTTCCATAAACGCTACTCGTACCCCTGAAGGTGTTGTTAGTGCAACAAAACGGTTAGCATAGATAGCAGACCCGCTCATCATCGCATCCATTTCACTTTTTGTTGGTTTTAACATGTGCGCTTCCAAACTTTCTGCACTTCAAATGTGGCAGCTAAGAAATATAAAATCAAGTTTCTTCACCCAGTTCTGGAGTGTGATCAGACCTAGCGGGTTCACCGTACGGTGTCAACCACTATTTTCCTATTTCAGGATTATTCTTTTTAACAGTGTTTAAAATACTTCTTAAGCTATTGTAACGTCATGGACATTCGGCAACTGCAATATTTGGCGGCTTTGGCGCGCGAGAAGCATTTTACGCGGGCCGCACAGGCTTGCAATATCACTCAACCTACCTTATCGGGCCGGATTCGTCAACTGGAACAGGAACTTGGCGTTCCCATTGTAGAGCGCGGCCAGCGTTATATCGGACTCACCCCCGAAGGTGAGCGCGTTCTCAAATGGGCCCATCTCATCTTAGATAACTGGCACAATCTCCAGCAAGAGCTGGTTCAGATCAAAGGCAAGAAGGGCGAGTTGGTAGGCCGCATGGTGCTGGGCGTTATCCCATCGGCGCTGCCCATGGCCTCGTTCCTCACCAAAGCGATGAATGCCATGCATCCTGCCGTGGATTTCACCATCCTGTCGCACAGCTCAGAAGAAATCATCCGTGCACTGAGTGATTTTTCGATAGAGGCTGGGATAACTTATCTCGATAATGAGCCAGTTGAAGGTTTGATGAATGTTGAGCTTTACCGCGAGAATTATTGTTTGTTCATTTCCGGCGAACATGAATTTGCAAATCGTTCCGCTGTGACATGGTTTGAAGCAGCCCAACAACCGCTGGCCCTGCTCACACCCAATATGCAAAACCGCCGGATCATTGATCGCGCCTTTGCAGCGGCAAAGGTACACCCAAGCCCAAGGCTTGAAACCAATTCAATTATGAATCTCATTTCATCTGTGAAGTCCACAAACTTGTGTACGATTCTGCCGGATTATTTCAAGAACGCCATGGGAGCGCTCGAAGGTGTTAAGGCAATTCCGCTGGCGGAGCCCACGGTGAGCCATGCAGTTGGGCTGGTGGCGGTCGACCGCGACCCCCTGTCTCCGGCAATTGCCGCTTTGTTCCAAGCTGCGAAGAACTTCAAAGTTCATTGAGCGTGTCTATAGTCTCATCGATTTAGCCTATTGGCGAACAAAGCGATTGCTCTCTATAATGTGGCATGGCTAAAACTTACACACTGGTTGATTTGAAATCCGGCAAGGCTGATCCTGCTGTGGCGATCGCTGCGCGCTACAATAATAAACCTGATGCGCTCTTGGAAATTCTGCACGATGTGCAGCATGAACTTGGACATGTGCCAGAGACATCACTGCCGGCCATCGCCAATGCCTTGAATATTTCTCGAGCAGACGTTTATGGTGTTGCCACTTTCTATCATGACTTTCATTTGAAGCCCACTGGCCGTCACGTGTTGAAGCTGTGCCTTGCTGAGGCGTGCCAGTCGATGGGTGGTCGCGCACTTCAGGCTGCAGTCGAGAAATTTTTGAACATAAAAATTGGCGAAACATCCGTAGACGGATTAATTACATTGGAGGCCACCTATTGCTTGGGCCTTTGCGCTTCATCACCGACCATGATGGTGAATGGTCGGCCAGTGGCGCGAGTGAACTCCGAGAAGGCCAAAGCAATCATAGAAGGACTACGCACATGATCAAGATTTATGTGCCGCGTGATTCCTTTGCCTTGGCCGTTGGCGCGGATGACGTGGCAAAAGCTATTGCTGCGGAAGCTGCTGCAAAAAAGATCAGTATACAGATTATTCGCAACTCATCTCGTGGTATGGCGTGGTTGGAAACTTTTGTGGAAGTTGAAACAGCTCAAGGCCGCGTGGGTTATGGTCCAGTTGAAGCAGGTGATGTCAAGCGTTTGTTTGCAGCCAAATTCTATGACGGCAAAAAACATCAGCTCGGCCATGGCTTAGTTGAAGACATGCCTTATCTCAAAAATCAGGAGCGCCTCACTTTCGCGCGCGCTGGAATAACTGATCCAGTTTCGATTTCAGATTATATAGCAAATGGTGGTTTTGAAGGTTTGCGCAAAGCGCTCTCAATGTCTGGCGCTGCGATTGTGGCTGAAGTCACTGAGTCTGGTCTTCGTGGCCGTGGTGGTGCTGGGTTTCCGACTGGTGTGAAATGGAAAACGGTTCATGATGCCAAGGCTGATCAGAAATATATCTGCTGCAATGCTGACGAAGGTGACTCTGGCACATTCGCTGATCGCATGGTGATGGAAGGGGACCCCTTCATGCTCATCGAAGGCATGACCATTGCCGGGCTCGCAGCTGGTGCCAGCAAAGGCTTCATTTATATTCGCTCGGAATATCCCGATGCGATCAATACCATGAAGCAAGCAATCCGGCTTGCCACAGATGCAAAATGGCTTGGGAATAATATTCAGTCTACGGAGCATTCTTTTAGTTTGGAAGTTCGCCGTGGCGCTGGCGCTTATATTTGCGGTGAAGAAACCGCGATGCTGGAAAGCTTGGAAGGCAAGCGCGGCATGGTTCGCGCCAAGCCTCCAATTCCGGCTTTGGTTGGGCTGTTCGGCAAGCCAACAGTAATCAATAACGTTTTAAGTTTTGCTGCTGTGCCTTATATTCTGGCCAAGGGCGGTGCAGCTTATAAGAATTATGGCATGGGTCGCTCGCGTGGCACGCTGCCGTTTCAGCTTGCAGGCAATATAAAGCATGGTGGCTTGGTTGAAAAAGCTTTCGGCATAACGCTCCGTACACTGATTAATGATTTTGGCGGCGGCACTTTCACGGGCCGCCCTATTCGTGCGGTGCAAGTTGGTGGGCCGCTTGGTTCGTATTTGCCTTTGTCACAACTTGACCTTCCGATGGACTATGAAACCTTCGCCGCAAACATGGCCATGGTGGGGCATGGCGGACTTGTGGTGTTTGATGATACAGTTGATATGGCGCAGCAGGCTCGATTTGCGATGGAATTCTGTGCCATTGAATCTTGTGGCAAGTGCACGCCCTGCCGCATTGGATCGATACGTGGTGCCGAGACAATTGATAAAATTGTTGCAGGTGTTGACCGCGATGAAAACTTGCTGTTGCTCGAAGACCTTTGCCAGACCATGACTGATGGGTCGCTCTGCGCTATGGGCGGGCTTACACCAATGCCGGTGATGAGTGCTGTGAAGCATTTTCCGGAAGATTTTGATAAACCAATTAGACAGGCAGCGGAATGAACGCCCTCACGACCCTCATGCTGAGGTGCATTGCCCTGCAATGCCTCGAAGCACTGGCCACCACATTTGCCGCCCTACCCTTCGAGGCCGCTTCGCGGCACCGCTGGGTGAGGGTTAACTTAGGAGAGAACCTATGTTGATTAAAGAACTCGATTTCGGAACACCGAAATCTG
>JANOUE010000191.1:0-28528 GCA_031416755.1 Hyphomicrobiales bacterium | reverse complement strand
GGTCAAATTGGCAAACAATCGGAACAGGCGCTGGTTCGGCCAGGTGCTGAACCATTTTTCCGTAAATTGGCGGGCATAACTCTCTAGGCCAGCTCTGCCAGCCACAAGTAATTTATGTTTACTACTGTTCATGGCGAACGAATTTAGTTACGGTTGCGCAGACGCGCAGTTGGATTGAATGGTGGTACATGGCAAATATTGGAATTGGCATTGTGGGTGGGGGCTATATGGGCAAGGCCCATGCCGTGGCCATGAATGCCGTGGCGGCGGTATTTAACACCAGGCTTCGACCAACATTGGAAGTGATCTGCACCACAACTGAACAAGGTGCCGCCGAGAAAGCCCAGCAATTTGGCTTTGCAAGGTCCACTGCTGATTGGCGGGTTTTGGTGGATGACCCAAAAGTAGAAGCTATCGTGATCGCCAGCCCTCAGAACACGCACCGCGAAATTGCGCTTGCCGCTTTTGCTCAAAAGAAGCATGTGTTTTGCGAGAAACCACTTGGCGTTGATACCAATGATAGCCGCCTGATGTTGGTTGCTGCTGAGAAAAGCGGTTGCGTCCATATGGCCGGCTTTAATTACATCCGCACCCCTGCCTCGCAAATGGCACGCGAGATTATCCATTCCGGCGAGATTGGCCGCATCACGTCTTTTCGTGGTGAGCACACTGAAGACTTTTTGGCCAACCCAGAAGAGCCATTCAATTGGCGTTGCCAATCGCGCGCTGCGGGAAATATGGGCGATCTCTCGCCACACATCATCAACGCCGCCTTTGCTTTGATGGGGCCAATTGAGTCCCTGATTGCCGAAATCGAAACCATTCATAAAACAAGACCAACACCCACTGGTGCGAAACTTGTTAGCAATGATGATCAGGCAAATATAATTTGCAAATTTGATTCAGGCGTCATGGGTTCGCTGTTCATCAGCCGCGTGGCCACGGGCCGCAAGATGGGTTACATTTATGAAGTCTTTGGCACCAAAGGTGCAATTCGGTTTGATGGCGAAGATCAGAATGCGTTGTGGCTTTACAAAGGTGACGCCAAGGCGGACCGTCAGGGATTTACTAAAATTCTCACAGGCCCGCTGCATCCTGACTACAAGCCCTTCAGCTTGGGGCCGGGGCATGGCACGGGATATCAAGATCAAATTACCATTGAAGCGAAAGATTTTCTCGAAGCCATTGCAGATGGCAAACCCAAGTGGCCCACATTCCAAGATGGCCTTTTGGTGAACCAAGTGGTTGAAGCCGCCTTCGTGTCTCATAGTTTGCGGCGCTGGGTGGATGTGAAAACGATTTAGAAATGGGAAGTGAAGATGACTAAGTTAAATTGGGGCATGATTGGTGGCGGTGAAGGCAGCCAGATTGGGCCTGCACACCGGATCAGTGCCGCCATGGACGGGCTTTATACGATGGCCGCTGGCGCTCTCGATGTGAACGCAGAGAAAGGCCGCGATTATGCGCAACGCCTGGGCGTTGCAAAGGATCGTGCTTATGGCGATTGGAAGGACATGCTGGCGGGCGAACGCAAGCGTGGAGACCGTGTTGATCTTGTCACTGTCGCCACTCCAAACTCCACGCATTATGAAATCACCAAAGCGTTTCTCGAAGCTGGCATCAACGTGCTGTGCGAAAAGCCGATGACGGTGACGGTTGAACAAGCTGAAGATATTGTAGCCACGGCTAAGCGCACGGGTGCCATCTGTGCTGTAAACTATGGCTATTCTGGCTATGCTTTGGTGCGGCATATGCGGGCCATGGTGGCACGCGGTGACCTTGGAAAAATTCGTTTGATCAAAGCTGAATTTGCCCATGGTTTTCACGCCGATGAAGCCGATGCAGATAACCCGCGTGTGCGTTGGCGCTATGACCCCGCCCTTGCTGGTGTTTCCGCTCAATTTGCCGATTGCGGCATTCATGCATTGCACATGGCCAGTTTTGTTTCGGGACAAGTTGCTAATGAACTCTCGGCTGATTTTGTGTCGTGCTTGAAAAGCCGAACACTTGAAGATGACGCTATGGTGAACTTTAAAATGGATGGCGGAGCTATACTGCGCCTCTGGACCAGCTCAATTGCTGTCGGTTCTATGCATGGCTTGAACATTCGCGTGTTCGGCGAGAAGGGCGGTCTTCGCTGGTCGCAGCAATGGCCGGATCAACTTTTCTATACGCCACTCAATCAGCCGACGATAACACTCGAGCGTGGTGGACCGGGTCTTTCTCCAGAAGCTGACCGCGCGTCTCGCATCGCTATTGGCCATGCTGAGGGCATGCCATTGGCTTTTGCAAATATCTATGTTGATCTTGCGGAAGCCATTGCGGCAAAACGAGAGGGCCGTAAAATTAATCCGTTGGCTGATCATTATCCAACAGCGGTTGATGGGCTTCGATCAATCGCTGCCATTCAAGCCGCAGTTGATTCAAATGCAGCTGGCGGAAAGTGGCTTGATGCGCGGCCAACTTCACTGAGATAAATCATGCTGACCATGCCCAAACCAGATTTAGCAGTTCTCGCACGGCGCGGCGAAATTGCTGCGGCTTTGCGAGAGATTGTTTCTGGTGAAGGCGTGATTGATACGAAGACGCAAATGCGGGTTTATGAATCCGATGGACTCACAGCCTATAAGCAAATGCCTATGCTGGTTGTGCTGCCTGAAACCACCGCGCAAGTTTCGGCAATTTTGGAATATGCATTCAACAACGGTATCAAAATTGTGCCGCGTGGCGCTGGCACATCGCTATCTGGTGGGGCGCTGCCACTGGAAGATGGCATCCTTCTGGGCCTCGCCAAATTTAATCGCATTCTCGATATTGATTTTGAAAACCGCTGCGCCGTTGTGCAACCCGGTGTGACCAATCTTGGAATCACCAAAGCCGTCGAACATAAGGGTTTCTATTATGCGCCTGATCCATCCTCACAAATCGCCTGCACTATTGGTGGCAACGTGGCCGAAAATTCGGGTGGCGTGCATTGTTTGAAATATGGCCTCACTGCCAATAATGTTCTGGGCATTGAAATGGTTTTGATCAGCGGCGAAGTCATTCGCTTAGGCGGCAAGCATTTGGATTCAGAAGGTTATGACTTACTGGGAATTATGACCGGCTCTGAAGGCTTGCTTGGTGTTGTCACCGAAGTTACGGTGCGAATTTTGCAGAAACCAGAAACGGCGCGCGCTGTGCTTGTTGGCTTTCCTTATAGTGAAGATGCGGGGCAATGTGTGGCGGATATTATTTCGGCTGGAATTATTCCGGGCGGCATGGAGATGATGGACCGCCCGGCAATTCATGCCGTGGAAGAATTTGTGCATGCGGATTATCCGCTGAATGTTGAAGCCCTGTTGATTGTAGAACTTGATGGACCGCAAGTTGAGGTCGATCACTTGATTGAGCGAATTTCAACACTTGCCAAAAAGAATAAATCCAAGACTTTGCGAATTTCAAATTCTGAAGATGAGCGGGTGCTGTTTTGGGCCGGGCGAAAAGCAGCGTTTCCGGCAGTGGGGCGCATTTCGCCTGACTATATGTGCATGGATGGCACAATACCGCGCAAAAAATTGCCAGAAGTTCTGGCGGGCATGGCGAAGCTTTCGAAGACCTATGATTTGCGCGTGGCCAATGTTTTCCATGCCGGCGATGGCAATCTCCATCCCTTGATTTTGTTTGATGCAAATGAAGAAGGCCAATTAGACCGTGCGGAGAAATTTGGCGCTGATATTTTGCGGCTCTGCGTGAAAGTTGGTGGCGTTCTGACTGGTGAACACGGCGTGGGTGTTGAGAAGCGTGATCTGATGCTTGAAATGTTTACGCAGATTGATTTAGACCAACAGCTGCGGTTGAAATGCGCGTTCGATGGTCAAGGCCTGTTGAACCCAGGAAAAGTTTTTCCAACACTGCATTCATGTGCCGAGATGGGCCGCATTCATGTGCGCGGTGGCATGCTTCCTCATCCAGAACTTCCGCGCTTCTAATGCTATTCAAACCTAAATCACAAGAGGAATTGGCGGGGCTGGTTGTAGCGGCAACTGAGGCGTTTGAAATTATTGGCGCGGGCACCAAACGGGCGCTTGGCAGACCCGCGCAGACTCCACATGTTTTGGATCTTTCAAAATTTTCAGCGGTGAAGGCCTATGAGGCCGAAGAATTGATTTTAGACGTGGGTGCCGGCGCAAGGCTTAGTGACATTGAAAAGCTCATTGCGGCCAAACAGCAATATCTGGCATTTGATCCGCCAAATTATTCTAAACTTTTAGGTTCCAAACATAGTGGCACCATGGGTGGTTTGTTGGCGTGCAACTTGTCTGGCCCGCGCCGCATTAAGGCTGGTGCAACCCGCGATCATGTGTTGGGGTTCACCGCTGTTTCGGGACGTGGTGAGATTTTCAAGGCGGGGGCGCGCGTTGTTAAGAATGTAACAGGCTATGACATGCCGAAGCTGATGGCAGGGTCTTATGGAACGCTAGCCGCCATAACATCGGTCATTTTCAAAGTGTTGCCGAAACCCGAAAGTGAAGAAACTCTGTGGATTTCTGGTCTCGATGATAAAGCAGCAGTTCAAACCATGAGCATAGCCATGCAGTCTTCCGGCGAAGTTTCGGGCGCAGCTCATATTCCAAAACATGGCACAATGCTGCGGCTGGAGGGCATTGCACCTTCGATTGCTTATCGCCGCGACAAGCTGCTGAAGTTATTTGGTGGTAAGATTGAAGTTCTCACAGAAAAAGATTCGGCTGAGCAATGGCGCGGCATTCGCGACGTTTTGCCCCTCGCCGATAATTTTTCACGTTCGGTCTGGAAAATTTCGGTGACACCGAGTTTGGCTCCGGCAGTTGTTGCAAAACTGAAATCACAATTTGAACTCCGCTATTTTTTTGATTGGGCTGGAGGATTGATCTGGTTGGACTGCGAGGGTGAAAATTCAACTGCAATTCGCGCTGCGATTTTTGATGGTCATGCCACTTTGATGCGTGCAACCGAGTTCATCCGTATACAGACGACTATTTTCCAACCGCAAGCCAAAGCTCTCGCAGCACTCTCTGCGCGGGTTAAAAATTCTTTTGATCCTCAAAGCCTGTTCAATCCAGGCCGTATGTATGAAGGTGTCTGATGCAAACCCATTTCACACCTGAACAATTGACCGATCCGCAGATCGCGGAGTCCAATCTGGTGTTACGCAAATGCGTGCATTGTGGCTTTTGTACCGCCACCTGCCCCACTTATGTTTTGCTGGGGGACGAACTTGATAGCCCGCGTGGTCGAATTTACTTGATCAAGGAAATGTTGGAGAAGGGCAAACCTGCGACAGTGGAGACAGTAAAGCATGTTGATCGCTGCCTCTCGTGCCTCGCTTGCATGACCACGTGCCCTTCCGGTGTGAACTACATGCATCTGGTTGATCATGCGCGGGTTCATATTGAGAACACTTATAATCGTCCGTATACTGAGCGCATTCTACGCAACCTATTGGCATTTGTCATGCCACGGCCAAAATTATTCCGTCTAGCACTCATCGCTGCGAAACTGGTGTCGCCACTTAAATCGGTTTTCGCCACCTTCGGTGCAAGGCGCATTTCAGCCTTGCTGACTATCATTCCAAAACAGTTGCAAGCTCCTGTGCAACTTGGTTCGCCCGGCATTTATGCGGCGACCTCGCCAAGGAGAGGCCGCGTTGGATTGCTGATGGGTTGCGTGCAAAGCGTCATCGATCCTGGAATTAATGCCGCAACAGTTAGATTGCTCACGCGCTTAGGTTATGACGTTGTTGTGGTGAGTGAAGCCTGCTGTGGCTCTCTCACACATCATATGGGCAAGGCAGCAGACGCACTTTCACGTGCGCGCCGCATGATTGATCAGTGGACGGATGAAAATCTTGATGCCATTGTCATAACAGCATCCGGTTGTGGCACGACGATTAAAGATTACGGCCACATGTTGCGCTTGGATGAAGTTTATGCGGAGAAAGCTGCGGTCATAGCTGCAAAGGCCAAAGATGTGACGGAGTTTCTGGTCGCGCTGAACCTGCCCCAGAAAAACATGAACATGCGCATTGCCTATCACTCAGCTTGCTCCATGCAGCACGGCCAAGCTATTAAATCACAACCTCTTTCACTTTTGCGCAATGCCGGATTCACGGTTTCTGAAGTTCCTGAAGGTCATCTCTGCTGTGGGTCTGCGGGCACTTACAACATTATGCAGCCGGTGATCGCTGCGCAATTGCTGAAGCGCAAAGTTAAAAATATTCTCAGCACAAATCCACAGGCCATAGCCACTGGAAACATTGGCTGCATCACGCAGATTGCCACGGCCACGGATATTCCAATTCTGCACATCGTGGAATTGTTAGACTGGGCTTATGGTGGTGAGAGGCCTTCAAAGCTTTCTTAAAAATACACTGCGCACCTTATGGTCAGCACCTTTGCGCAACACTAAGTCTGCGCGCGGTCTGGTGGGTAAGATATTTTCGCGCAGGTTTGACAAGTTGGTCGTGTTCCAAATGCGTGTGGCCGTTTCCAAGGATTGTTCATCGCTCAATGCAGCATAGCGATGAAAATAGGATTTGGGGTCTTTGAAAGCGCTGTTGCGCAAGGTGAAAAAACGCTCGATATACCAGCTCCGAAGAGCTTCAACATCAGCATCAATGAAAATTGAGAAATCAAAAAAGTCTGACACATTGGGAATACCGCGGCCATCGCGTGGCGGACGGCCGGTTTGCAAAACATTGATCCCTTCAACAATCAGAATATCGGGTTGATCGATAACCTGGCTTTTTCCATGCAGCACATCATAGGTGAGATGCGAATAAAGTGGTGCTTCCACATCGCGCTCGCCGGATTTAATGTCAGACATGAAGCGCAAAATATTTGGCAGGTCATAACTTTCTGGAAAGCCTTTGCGCGCCATCAAGCCATCGCGTTCAAGAATGGCATTGGGCAAAAGAAATCCATCAGTTGTGACAAGATCAACTTTTGGTGTTGATGGCCAGCGAGAAAGTAGACGGCGAAGAATTCGCGCTGTGGTGCTTTTGCCTCCAGCCACACTGCCGGCAACACCAATGACATAAGGCACTTTCAATTCGGTGCGGTGCAGAAACAGGTTGGATGCATTGAACAGTTTTTGGCTCGCCTGCACATAAAGATAAAGCAGGCGCGACATGGGCAGATAGATGGTTTCGACTTCAGTGAGATCAATGCGATCATTCAAACTGCGAAGCTCGTTAAGATCGGCTTCGGTCAAAGTCATTGGCGTATCTTCGCGCAAAGCGGCCCATTCTTCGCGGCCGAAACGGCGGAAGGGCGAAACTTCGCGTGCTAAATCTTCTTCAATATCAACCATTACGGTTGGCTTTCTCCACAAGGCCCGATGTGCCTTCGCGTTTTTCTAAAACGGCTAACACATCAGAGAACGGAACATCTGCTGATTGCAGCAACACGAGCAGATGATAGAGCACATCTGCCGCTTCGTTGGCTGTGTTGGCTTTGTTGTTCAACACTGCGGCCATGGCCAGTTCAAATGCTTCCTCGCCAAATTTTTTGGCGCATTTTTCTGCGCCTTGGCTCAAAAGCTTTGCGGTGTATGAGCTTTCTGGCGCTGAAAATTTTCGTGCCGCAATTGTTGCATCCAATTTTTCGAGCGTCTTCATGTTGTTATTCTCATGGCAATGCCATTAGCTGCCATGTGGGCTTTGGCTTCAGCAATCTTAAAGGTTCCAAAGTGAAAAATCGAGGCCGCCAAAACCGCTGTGGCATGGCCATCACGAATGCCTTCAACCAAATGATCGAGTGAGCCCACACCACCAGAGGCGATCACCGGAATTTTTACGGCATCAGCAATGGCTCTGGTTAAAGCAATGTTGAAGCCCTTGCCGGTGCCATCTCTATCCATCGAGGTGAGCATAATTTCACCTGCGCCTAACTTTGCAACCTCACGGGCAAACGCCACGGCATCAATTCCGGTTTCATTTCTGCCACCATGCGTGAATATTTCAAATTTTCCGGCACTGGTTTCTTTAGCATCAATGGAAACGACGATGCATTGTGAGCCAAATTTTTCCGCCGCGGCTTTCACAAATTGACGGTCTGCTACTGCTGCGGAATTGATCGACACTTTATCTGCGCCAGACAAAAGTAAGTTGCGAATGTCTTCTAAGGTCTTGACACCGCCACCCACTGTGAGTGGCATGAAACATGCTTCTGCGGTGCGTTTAACTACATCAAACATCGTGCTGCGATTTTCATGGGTGGCGGCTATGTCGAGAAAGCAAAGTTCGTCGGCCCCTGCCGCGTCATAGGCTTTGGCACATGCAACCGGGTCACCAGCATCGACCAAGTTTACAAAATTAACACCTTTAACAACGCGGCCATCTTTCACATCGAGGCAGGGAATGAGGCGGGCTTTGAGCATTATGCGGCCTCAGATATCAGTTTGAGTGCGACGGCAGGATCAATGCGGCCATCATAAAGAGCGCGGCCGGTTATGGCACCTTCGAGTTTTTTTGCATCGGGTTGCACCATGCGCTGAATATCTTTGATCGAGGCTAAGCCACCAGAGGCGATCACCGGAATTGAAACTGCAGCAGCCAGTGCCAATGTGCTTTCCCAATTAATGCCCGTGAGAATTCCATCACGGTCAATATCAGTGTAGATGATCGCGGAAACGCCAGCGCCTTCAAATTGTTTGGCAAGCTCAATCACTTCAAGTGTTGAAGCTTCGGCCCAACCTTCGACAGCGACTTTGCCGCCCTTGGCATCAATGCCGACAGCGACTTTGCCGGGGCAAAGTTTGCAAGCTTCCTTTACCAATGCCGGATTGCGCACCGCCACGGTTCCAAGAATCACACGCGCTAGGCCCTTGCTGAGCCAAGACTCAATATGAGTTAGGGTGCGAATGCCGCCGCCCAATTGCACTGGATTTTTTGTGGCTTTCAAAATGGCTTCGACTGCTGCACCATTCATGGATTGACCCTCAAATGCGCCATTCAAATCCACCACATGCAGCCATTTGAAGCCTTGATGCTCAAAGGCCACGGCTTGGGCTGCCGGATTATCATTGTAGACTGTGGCTTGGGCCATATCGCCGAGTTTGAGGCGCACACATTGTCCGTCTTTCAAATCAATGGCGGGAAACAGAATCATGGTCGCCACCTGAGAAAATTTGCAATCAAAGCCAAACCAAGCGCTTGGCTTTTCTCAGGATGAAATTGCGTACCGACGATATTGTCATAACCCACCATGGCCGTAATCTCGCCTGCGTAATCAGCCGTGGCAATCAGGTCTTCGGGCAGGGTTGGAGCCATGTGATAGGAATGCACAAAATAAGCATGCAGGCCATTATCACCGGTGAGAATGCCATCAAGCACGGCATGTTGGCCTTGGGGTTTTAGCGTGTTCCACCCCATGTGTGGGATTTTTAAATTTGGATCACTCGGGGAAATCGGTTTCACGTCGCCTGCAATCCAACCTAGGCCTTTGGTTGTCTCATGTTCCAGCCCGCGGGTGGCCATGAGTTGCATACCGACGCAAATTCCTAATATGGGTTTGCCCTTGGTGATCACTTGCTCTTGCAAAGCTTCGCGCAAACCTGCAACGGCAAGCAGACCATTCATGCAATCCTTGAAAGCACCCACACCGGGTAACACAATGCGTTCGGCTTTTTCCAAATCTTCTGGCTTGTTTGAAACACTGATGCTGGATTTGATTTTGTGATCCGCAGCTGCGCGTTCAAAGGCTTTTGCAACAGAGTGCAAATTGCCAGAGCCATAATCAATGATAACAGTTTTCATGCCGAGAGCGTGCCCTTGGTGCTTGGGATGCGGTTGGCCTGACGCGGATCAATTTCCAGTGCATCGCGCAATGAACGCGCCAATGCTTTGAAGCTGGATTCAGCGATGTGATGCGCATTCAAGCCATAGGCATTTTCTAAATGCAGTGTGATGCCAGCATTCATGGCGAAGGCTTGAAACCATTCGCGCACCAGTTCAGTGTCGAAGGTGCCAATCTTGTGCGTTGGGTAATTGCAGTTAAAAATCAAAAATGGGCGGCCGGACACATCAATGGCCACGCGCGTTAAAGTTTCATCCATGGGTAAATCGCAGCTTGCATAACGGCAGATCCCTTTACGATCACCCAAAGCCTGCGAAATCGCCTGACCTAAAGCAATGCCGCAATCTTCCACGGTGTGATGATCATCAATGTGCAAATCGCCTTTGGCTTCTAGAGTAATGTCTATCAGCGAATGCCGCGCCAATTGTTCCATCATATGGTCAAAGAAGCCTACGCCAGTTTTTATGGCGTAAGTTCCGCTGCCATCTAAATTGACGGAAACGGAAACCGAAGTTTCAGAGGTCTTGCGAGAAATCGTAGCTTTGCGCATTGGAATGAACCTTTCTGGCGCGCTCTTAGCAGATGCAACATAAATTGGGAAGTTGGCCTTTAACTTTAGGTTATCAACGCTTAGATGGAAGCCTCAAGAGGAATTAAAACATGAGCGATCCAACAAATTGGCATGGCACCACCATTCTGGGTGTGCGCAAGGGTGGTAAAATTGTCATCGCTGGCGATGGCCAGGTGAGCATGGGCAACACTGTGATGAAGGGCAATGCGCGCAAAGTGCGGCCCTTGGGTGCAACTGGCGTGATTGCTGGATTTGCAGGCGCCACGGCTGATGCCATGACTTTGTTTGAAAGGCTGGAAGGCAAGCTTGAACAATTTCCCAATCAACTCACAAGGGCTTGCGTTGAGTTGGCGAAAGACTGGCGCACCGACAGATATCTCCGCCACTTGGAAGCCATGATGATTGTGGCTGATAAAAATATTTCTTTGGTTCTCACCGGCACTGGTGATGTGTTGGAACCAGAGCATGGAGTTGTGGCAATTGGCTCTGGCGGAAATTATGCTCTGGCTGCTGCGCGGGCTTTGATGGACACGGATTTGGATGCTGAGGCCATCGCGAGGAAGGCCATGGGCATAGCGGCTGAAATTTGCGTTTATACCAATGGCAATTTGACAGTTGAAATCTTGGATGCAAGTTAAGTGTCGCGGGTTGCGTTCGATGCCTTAACTTTGGATCATCGGGTAATGTTAAGGCATTGGCTCTCACAACCTCACGCCCAAGCATGGTGGGGCAATGTCGAAAACGAAATCGCATTGATTTATGATGGCAGGGGCGAGCACCGACCTTTTATCGCTTGTGTGGATGACGAACCGATTGCCTATATTCAAGCCTGGTGGCCAAGCAAACACCCTGACCTTCCGTGGCAACATAAGATGACGCCCACGACCAGGGGCATCGATATCACGATTGGAGATGCGCATAATTTGGGCCGCGGGCTTGGCTCCATGATCGTCAAAGCATTTGCTGCGAAATTGTTTGCCGATGGTGCCACTCGGTTGATTATTGATCCCGATATTACCAATGAACGCGCTGTTGCCGCATACGTTAAAGCTGGATTTACGCCTTATAATACTTATGTAAGTGCTGCAGGAACAGACTTGCTTATGGAATTATTCCCAGATGATTCTTCTTCCCGCAGCCGTCTTTCCCGCCTACGCGGGAATGACGAACCAGAAAGAGATAGCTCACCATGACAAATTTTACACCGCGCGAAATTGTTTCCGAACTTGATCGCTACATTATTGGCCAGCATGATGCCAAGCGCGCCGTGGCCATAGCGCTGCGCAATCGCTGGCGCAGGCAACAGCTTAATGGCCAGATGCGCGAAGATGTGGTGCCGAAGAATATTCTAATGATCGGTCCAACGGGTGTTGGCAAAACTGAAATTGCAAGGCGACTTGCAAAGCTGGCAAATGCTCCGTTTCTCAAAGTGGAAGCCACCAAATTTACCGAGGTTGGATATGTTGGCCGCGATGTCGATCAGATAGTGCGTGATCTGCTTGAAGCCGGCATTGGCATGGTGAAAGCCGCGCGGCGGAAAGATGTTGAGGCGGCGGCTCATGCGGCTGCTGAGGACCGCGTGGTGTCTGTGTTGGTTGGTGAAAATGCTTCCGACGCGACACGTGAATCTTTTCGCAGAAAATTGCGCGCCGGTGATCTCAATGACAAAGAGGTGGAAATTCAAGTTGCTGATACTGGCGGTGCGCCAAGTTTTGATATCCCGGGCATGCCGGGGGGATCGGCTTCGATTATCAATATCAGCGATATGATGGGCAAGGCCTTTGGCAATCGCACTAAGCCACGCAAGGTTACAGTTGTGCAGGCGCATGAAATTCTAATGGCGGAGGAAAGTGAAAAACTCCTCGACCAAGACAAAATATTACAAGAAGCGATCGAAGTGGTTGAAAACAACGGCATCGTATTTTTGGATGAAATCGATAAAATTGCGTCCTCCGGCGGGCGCGGCGGTGCTGATGTTAGCCGCGAAGGTGTGCAGCGTGATTTGCTGCCACTCATCGAAGGCACCACGGTTTCAACCAAACACGGCCCGGTGAAAACTGATCATATTCTTTTCATCGCTTCGGGTGCTTTCCATGTGGCCAAGCCATCTGATTTGTTGCCAGAATTACAAGGCCGCCTGCCTATTCGCGTCGAGTTGAAAGCGTTGGGCCAAGATGAGTTCCGCCGCATTCTCACTGAGCCGGAAACCAGTTTGATCAAGCAATATAAGGCTCTTCTTAACACTGAAGGTGTGGGGCTGGAATTCTCAGATGATGGCGTAGCAGCAATTGCGCGCATTGCTGCTGAGATCAACAGTTCAATCGAAAACATCGGCGCGCGCAGATTGCAAACGGTGATGGAGCGGATTTTAGATGAGGTAAGTTTCACGGCCACAGATCGATCCGGCGAGACGGTAAAGATCGATGAGGCTTATGTCGTTGAGCACGTGGGGGCGCTGGCGAAGAATGTGGATTTGAGCAAGTTTATTTTGTGATTGATCAACGTCGGCGCGAGGCTGCTCTTCCTGCCGCCTTACAGCCCCGATCTCAATCCCATCGAACAAGTCTTCTCCAAAGTAAAACACACATTGCGACAGGCTATGGGCAGATCAGTCGAAGCTATCGAAGAAGCGATCGCCAATGTTCTGCCGGAAATCACAAAACAGGAGTGCCAAAACTACATCGTCAATGCCGGCTACGCATCAGTTTAAGATGATCATGCTCTAGGGCAACGAGTGATATGCCAAGCAGTGCAAGAAGTTTGGCGCCAAAAAGCCCGGCCCCGCGCAGAATTAGAAAAGCAATGAAGGTTGCGCGCAAGGCCACTTCCGTGCGCTAAGATTTATCTAAATCATGAGTGAGACCCCAAAAAATGGCGCTCATAAAATCGGATCAGAAATGACCAAAAGCGTGGCAAGGGCCGAGGTGCTGTAATCTTGCATGATCTCAAGTTACACAGCGTTTTATCACTTGAACAGCAGCTTCCAGCGCCTGTAAAAACTGAGAGCGATCGCGCGGGGTGAAGGCGGCATTGGACCCGCGCATTTCAGTGGTTTCGCGAAGTTCTGTCATCAAGTTGCGCATGGCCAAAGCCATATGAATTGAATCTTCAGTGAAGGCTTTGCCGCTGTTTGAAATCACGCGCGCACCCTTTTTATGGGCGCGGGCAGCCAGTGGGATATCGGCTGTCACCACAATGTCGTTGGGTTGAACCTGTTCGACGATCCAATCATCGGCCGCGTCGGCTCCAGCGGTCACCACCATGCGCCTGATGTTTTCGCCGAACGGCAACCGCATGTGTGAATTGGAAACATAATGGATCACAAGGCCGTGGCGCGCCGCAACTTTCGCAGCCTCATCTTTCACTGGGCAAGCATCTGCATCGATATAGATTTGCATTAGCTTATGTTATTCGGCAATTCGCGCTCGCGCTTGGCCACAAATTCCGCCAGCGCTTCGGCAATAGCCTCATCCATTTTGGGTTTTTCATAAGACGCCAGTGCGGCCTTGGCCTTTTCGCGGCCACGTGTGTCGTGGTCCTTGCCGCCCTCGGCATGCCATTGTTCATATGAATTGAAATCCATAATCGAAGGCATGAAAAAGGCTTTCTCAAAATTCTCTAACGTATGTGCGGTGCCGAGAAAATGTCCGGCTGGCCCCACTTCACGAACTGCGCTCATCGCTTCATTAAAATCATCAAATTTTAGGCCACCAGCATATTTATACCAGCCCGAAAGCTGTTCGCAGTCAGTCATGAATTTTGAATAGCCGCAAGCTAAGCCCGCTTCCAACCAGCCAGCCACATGCCAGATATAATTTGCTCCCGACAATATGGCAGCATGCATCAACATGTTGGCTTCATAACCTGCCTGGGCATCATTGATTTTAGAACCGACATGAAAGCCAGAGGTGCGCCATGGCAATTTATATTTGCGTGCAAGCTGCCCCATTACAAACATCATTTGCGCAGCCTCTGGTGTGCCGCCCATCGGGGCACCGGTTTTCATATCAACAGTCACCATAAACTGCCCGTAAAGCTGGGGACTGCCGGGCCGCACCAGTTGCGTATAGGCCACACCGGCAAGGGCCTCGGCATTCACCTGTGCAACAGCGCCAATGGCGGAAGCAGATGTTGAGGCGCCACACAATGCAAAGGGCGCTAAAATTAGAGGTTGATTGTGTGAAGCATAAACCCGCATTGCATCCAGCATGGTTTGGTCCCACACCAAAGGCGAATTGCAATTGGTGATCGACACCACAACAGGATTGTCTCGAACATAATTTTCACCAAACACAATCGCGGCCATTTTGATCACATCTTCAGCGCGTTCTTTCGAGGTTACGATGCCCATGAACGGTTTATCGGAATGGGTGAGGGCGGATTGAATAATATGCAAATGCCGCTTGGGCACCGGAATTTCCATCGGCTCGCATATGATCGATGATGAGGAATGTAATTGCGGCGCCAGATATGAAAGTTTGTGGAAATTCTGCAGATCTTCCAGCGAACCATAGCGGCGCTTGCCCTCAAGATCGCGCACATAAGGGGCACCATACATGGGCACAAAAACAGTGTTCTTGCCGCCCACTTTTACAGTTCGGTGCGGGTTTCGGGCATTGAGTGTGAACTCGGATGGCACCTTGGCAATGAGTTCCAGCAAAAGCCCGCGATCAATTTTCACCCGAGTACCGCTAACGTCAGCGCCTGCAGCTTGCCATTGTCGCGGCGCCTGATCATCACGAAACTCGCAGCCCACTTCTTCCAGGATTTTCAGCGACTCATCGTGGATGAGTTCAACTGCGTCTGCCGGCAAAAGCTCATAAGTGGGAATCTCGCGCACAAGTGTAGGGAAGGAAAGTCTGGGCGCGCCACGCAGTGCGTGTCTGCCTATGCGCCCGCCGCTGCGCTTATGGGTTTGATTTTCGCTCATGGCGCAGTGCTAGCACAAGATTTTCGAAATCCGCAAATGCTGCACTGCAAACAGGTCGGCTATGGCCCGTTGACGCTTTGCCACAAAGCAGCCACAATGTGGTTGAGGGGTCGTTAACACTTAAATTTAACACGCGTTCGTCCCTTGGACGCAGCAGGGAGTGCCACTATGGCCGAAAGTAAACATATGAGTGAGGACGAAAAAGTCCTTCACGGAATGGGTTATGCGCAGGAACTATCGCGCCGCATGGGACCATTCCAAAGTTTCGCAATTTCATTTTCGATTATTTGCATCCTTTCTGGCGGTTTCGGGTCTTTCCCAATTGCTCTGTCAACCGGTGGGCCATGGTCGCTGACTGTTGGTTGGATCATCGGCGGTGTGTTCGCACTGGTTGTGGCTGCCTCGTTGGGTCAAATCGCTTCAGCTTATCCAACAGCCGGTTCGCTTTATCATTGGTCGTCCATTCTTGGTGGTCGCTTCTGGGGTTGGGCTACAGCTTGGGTAAACCTGCTCGGCCTTCTCTTCGTCGTGCCAGCTGTTAACGTATTCCTCTATTTCATCTCCAAAGATTTGTTCTTCGGAGCCTTGCTTGGGTGGGATGTTTCGGGTTGGGGCACTTGGACACAAATTTGGTCGGTTGTTGCACTCACCGCAGCACAAGGTGCACTTAATCACTTCGGTATCAAACTGACCACGATGCTAACCGATATGTCCGGCTACATCATTTTGGCAGTGACTGCCATTTTGATTATCATGTTCTTGATGGCCGCTCCAAGCTTCGACCTTTCGAAGGCCTTCACTTTTGTGAATAACACAGGTGCACCTGGTGGCAGTGTTTCGCCACAAGTTGGAAACCTGATGGCCATGATCATTGGACTTTTATATCCCTTGTTCACTATCACTGGCTTTGATGCTTCTGCCCACACCGCTGAAGAAACCAAAGACGCCCGTAACACAGTTCACAAGGGCATGATCCATTCTGTGTTCTGGTCATTGGTATTTGGTTTCATCCTCATTCTTGCGATGATTATGGCTGTTCCAGATACGACTGCTGCTGCTGCTTCGGGCTGGAGTTCTTTCAACAATCTGTTTAGTGCTGCGATCCTGCCATCTTTCATCGGCAAATTGATGTTGGTTGGCGTGATGATCTCTAACTTCCTTTGCGCCCTTGCCGCGGTCACTTCGACCTCGCGCATGGTCTATGCCTTTGCGCGTGATGGTGGCCTGCCAGCATCCAAGCTTTTGGCTTCGGTGAGTAAAACATATCGCACACCTAATGCTGCGATCTGGGCTACGGTTATTGCTTGCAGTATTTTGACAGCAATCACCACACCGCTTGGTGCATTCGCAGCCTTGTCTACAGGCTGTGCCATGTATCTCTATATTTCCTATGCCATGCCAGTTGTTGCTGGTTTGTTTGCAGAAGGAAAGACTTGGAAGGAATTTGGCAATTTCCGCCTTGGCGGCTTGTCCAAATTGTTTGCGGTTATCGTTGGCATCGGCGCTGTTGTTGTGACCATCGCTGGCCACACATTCGTTCCATCAATTCCTGGTGACGCAACTGCCGGAACCAGCTTTGTTCCAGGGCTTTGGATTTACTCGGTGGCCTTTGCAATCCTCTTGGGATTGTTCTGGGTGTTGAGCGAAAGCAAGCGCTTTGCTGGCCCGCCGATTGGTGCTGAAATTGCCAAACGCCAAGCTGCAATTGCTGCTGCTGAAAAAGCACTGGGTAACTAAGCAAAACGAAAATAAATAGAAGGGCGGCCTTTAGGTCGCCTTTTTTTTTGTGCGATAGTGCTGGGCATGACGCAGAGATTCGATATTGCGATAATTGGTGGTGGAGTGGTGGGACTGGCCCTGCTGCGCCGCTTTGCATTGGCCGGTTTGAAATGCGTATTGTTCGAAAAAGGCTCGGATATTTTATCTGGCGCCTCCAAAGGTAACAGTGCTTTGCTGCACACTGGCTTTGATGCGCCCTCTAAAAGCCTTGAACTACAATGCATGAAGGCAGGCTATGCTGAATATCTCGATATTCGCCAAAAGCTCAATTTGCCATTGCTGGAAACTGGTGCTGTGGTTGTTGCTTGGACTGAGGACGAATTGGCGGCACTTGATGGCATTGTTAAAAAAGCCCACACCAATGGTGTTGCAGATGTTAAAAAGCTTTCGCAAATTGAACTGCGTATCCGCGAGCATCAGCTTTCTAAAAATGTATTGGGCGGCGTGCTTGTGCCGGGAGAATATGTGATCGATGCATGGTCGGCACCCTTAGCTTATGCGCAGCAAGCTTTAGCACATGGTGCCGTGATAATTCGTAAAGCCGAAGTTTCCAAAGCAGATTTTGGCAACGATGAATGGCTGCTCAATGGAATTGCTGCGCGCATCGTTATCAATGCTGCTGGATTATTCGGCGATTATGTAGAAGCTATTGTACGGCCCACACCTTTCACGATCAAACCGCGCAAAGGCCAGTTTGTGGTGTTCGATAAGCCGGCGTCAAAACTGCTACGCTCGATCATATTGCCCGTGCCCAATGAACGCACCAAGGGGGTGGTCCTATTCCGCACTATTTTTGGTAATCTCGCAATTGGCCCCACCGCTGAAGAAACTGAAGAGCGTGAAAATCCATCTACCGATCTTGTAACACTGGAAAAACTTAAAGCCCGTGCCAGCGAAATGTTGCCAGCACTTCACGATGCTAATGTCACTGCCGTCTATGCGGGATTGCGCCCGGCAACTGAACATCAAGATTATATCATTGAAGCTTTGCCTGATCAGAACTGGATTACTGTTTCCGGAATCCGTTCCACTGGCCTCACAGGTTCTCTCGGCATCGCGCAGCATGTGGCGAAACTTTATACTAAACATTTTGGCAAGCTGCCGAAAAAACCTCCCGCACCAATATATACGCCAGTGCCTGCACTCGCTGAACACGCTATCCGGCCCTATATGAAAGGTGGTGAAATTGTTTGCCATTGCGAATGGGTGACGCGAGGTGAAATTGAATTGGCCTGTGCCGGGCCGCTGCCTGCAGGAAACTTAGGCGGGCTCAAACGCCGCACGCGCGCCATGATGGGCCGCTGCCAAGGCTTTTATTGCGGCGCTGAAGTTTTCTCCATTTTTAAAGAGCAAACACATGGAAAACCATGATGTGATTATCATTGGCGCTGGCCCTGCCGGACTTGCAACTGCCATTCGCTTGAGAGAGTTGGGTGTAAAAGATGTTGTGGTGCTCGAACGCGAAAATATTGCAGGTGGCGTGCCGCGTCATTGCGGTCATTTTGGCTTCGGATGGGAAAGCCACAAGCGTCTGATGTCCGGTCCGAAATATGCCAAGCTCATGGTGGCTGCTGCTCAGGAAATTGATATTAGAACCTGCACCACCGTACTCGAATTCACCTTGCGAAACACTCTGCGCGTTCACTCAGCCAAGGGCATATCCGATATGTCGGCTAAGCGTGTAATTTTGGCTACGGGCACAAGAGAGTCGACACGGGCGTCGCGGTTTTTTGCCGGCCAAAGTGTGCCGGGCGTGATGAATACCGGAACATTGCAACAGCTGGTTTATTTGAAAAATGAAAAACCATTTTCAAATCCAGTGATCATCGGCAATGAATGGGTGACGTTTTCGGCTTTGATGACGTGCAAACATGCCCACATAAAACCTGTTGGCATTTTTGCTGAAGAAACCAAACTTGATGCGCCGTGGTTTTTTGCGATTGGATCTAAACTGCGCTATGGTGTGCCGGTTCAAATCGAGACCAAACTCATCGCCATTCTTGGAACATCGAAGGTTGAGACCGTTGAAATTGAACGGGGTGGCAGACGAAAGATGATCACTTGTGATGGCGTGGTTCTCACGGGGAAATTTGTTCCGGAAATTGCGTTGCTTTCAAATGATCCCGCTAAATTGAACCTTCCAAATTTCGTCATCCCCGCGCAGGCGGGGATCCAACTTTCGACAGATTCATCTGCGCCCAAATTGGATTCCCGCCTGCGCGGGAATGACGATATAAGGGGGAACGAGTTTATTTCGATCATTGGTAATGCAAGTGGCACGGTCAACACTGCGGGGCGTTGTGTTGTGGATGCTCGCATTGCCGCCGATACGATAGCTAAGGAACTTTCATGAAAGTTTTGGCAATTGATCAAGGCACAACGGCAACCAAGGCCTTCACCTATGATGAGGAAGGAACCTTCAGCAAAATTGCGAGCTTTGAACACAAGCAATTCTATCCACAGGCAGGTTGGGTGGAACATGATGCTGAGGAACTTCTGAAAAATATAAAGATCTGCATTAAACAAGCAGGTGTTGTTGATGCAATCGGAATTGCCAATCAGGGTGAGACCATTGTGGCTTGGGATTCTGAAACTGGAAAGCCTTTGTATCCTGCCATAGTCTGGCAGGATGATCGCACGAAAGCTGTGACTTCAAGATTGCGCGCGGAAGGTCACGAGGCACTGACGCAAGCAAAAGCTGGTCTGCCGCTGGATCCCTATTTCTCGGGCAGCAAGATGCGCTGGATTCTTGACCATGTTGAAGCAGCTCGTGAACTTCTAAAGCTGGGTCGCTTGCGCATGGGCACCAGTGACGCTTTTTTTCTTGATCGCCTGACAAGCACATTTGTTACTGATGTGACGACGGCCTCACGCACTTCGCTTATGTCACTTGATACTTTGCAATGGGATGAGGAACTCTGCGCGCTGTTTGGTGTGCCAATGGAATGCCTGCCAGAAATTAAATCAACCACTGCCGCTTTTGGTCTTATTAAAAAAATTCCGGTGACTGCAAATGTTGTTGATCAGCAGGCGGCCCTTTTTGGTCATGGCTGCATGAAGCCTGGCGATGCCAAAATTACCTTTGGCACGGGTGCCTTTGCACTGGCACTTAGCGGCCCGCAGCGTCCGCCCAAAAATCAATCCGGATTACTGCCCACAGTCGCGTGGCGCATGCAAGGCGAAGCGGCACTCTTTGCGGTCGATGGTGGAATATACAATGCGGCTTCCGCAGTGAATTGGGCCAAGAGCTTGGGCCTGTTCAGTGACTACTCTGAAATCAACGCGTTCAAGACTGAAACTGCCATCTCGCGTGGTCTGGTTTTTGTACCTGCCCTTTCCGGATTGGCAGCACCACATTGGGATCGTCAGGCGAGCGGCCTTTGGTTGGGCTTAGGTTTGGAGACAACCAAGCAAGACATGATGCAGGCCGTGCTCGAAGGGGTGGCACTTCGTGCCGCTGAAGTGGTGCAGGCCATGGGCAAGCTTGGGGCCTCTGGAACGCCAGGAATAAAGGGTGATTTTATGTCAATTGATGGCGGCCTTGCCGCCAATCCGTATTTTGGACAATTCCTCGCCAATGCGTTGAACCGCAAAGTTATTGTAGCCGCGACAGCGGATCTCACGGCGCTGGGTTGCGCGCGCATGGCGCTGCTGGGAGCAGGTGCCAAATACCTGCCACCGCTTCCCGCATCACACCAAAGCTACGCGCCTCTGGACCCAATCAGTGCTGCCCACCACGCCAGATTCTCAATCGCAATCATCCGCGCTAAGGGCTGGAAGAATTTTTAAGCTGCGAGTCTTCGATCTGCAAGCATTGCACCTGATGCTGCAATTAAACCTTCGGCACCGTCCAAGGCTTGCTCGGTAAGTTCTAAGCCAAGAAACCTTGCGCGATCGACTGGGCCTGGCAAATGCAAATCACGGGTCAGGCCTTGGGAATAGCCAAAGCGAGCATAATAAGGCGCATCACCCACCAGCAAAATTGATTCGTGGCCTTCAATTTTGGCAGCCGCAATGGCATGGTTCATCAAAGCTGCACCTAGGCCTTGGCCTTGCGCGTCGCTATCAACAGCCAATGGGCCAAGCAACAAGGATGGGCCAGCGGAACCTGCAATAATATTCCACAAACGCAGCGTACCAGTAATTTTGCCAGCTTCATTCACGGCTGTGAACGCAAAAGCCGGAACGCGGTTGGTGCGCAGCTTTTCAGAGGTTTTACGAAAACGAGCCGGGCCAAAGCCTGCATTCAGCAAAGCCTCTCTGGCACCAACATCAGTTGAAATTTCAGCACGAATTGTGACCATTGAAAGTCTCCAAAACTACGAAGCTACGAATTAAGGGGTGGTTGCGAAAGTTAAATGACGTAAGACTTCAGCGGCGGGAAGCCGTTAAAGGCAACTGACGCATAAGTGGTGGTGTAAGCACCGCAAGACTCGATCAACACATCATCGCCCACTGAAAGTGTGATGGGCAAATCATAAGGTGTCTTTTCGTAGAGGACGTCTGCTGAGTCACATGTAGGCCCGGCAATCACACAAGGTGATTTGGCGTCGCCATCTTTGGCTGTCACGATTGGATAGCGAATAGCTTCGTCCATGGTTTCGGCCAAGCCGCCAAACTTACCAATGTCCAAGTAGACCCACCTAAGATTATCATTTGCATGTTTTTTCGAAACCAAAACCACTTCAGCTTTAATCACGCCGGCATTGCCCACCATGCCACGGCCTGGCTCGATGATGGTTTCAGGAATCGCATTGCCGAAGTGCTTGGCCAAACCTTCATGGATGGCATTGGCATAGGCATTGGTGCCGGGAACAGCTTTAAGATATTTGGTTGGAAAGCCACCGCCAAGATTTACCATTTGCAGGTTGATGCCAACTTGAGCGCATTCGTCAAAAATAGTCTTGGCTTGCTGAAGTGCTGTGTCCCAAGCACCCAAGCGGGTTTGTTGTGAACCCACATGGAATGAAATGCCATTGGCGTTGAGGCCAAGCTTATGAGCATGCATCAACACATCTGTTGCCATAGATGGCTCGCAGCCGAATTTGCGCGACAGTGGCCATTCAGCGCCGGCACCATCAGTGAGGATGCGACAGAATACTTTTGCACCCGGAGCAGCACGGGCCACTTTTTCAACTTCTTCAACGGAGTCGACAGCATATAGCGTCACGCCATAAGCATGTGCCTTGGCAATATCGCGCTCTTTCTTGATGGTGTTGCCAAACGAGATGCGATCAGCTGATGCACCAGCGGCCAAAGCCATTTCAATTTCAACAACTGAAGCTGTGTCGAAGTTTGAACCCATCGATGAAAGGAGCGAAAGAATTTCAGGAGCTGGATTTGCCTTCACTGCATAAAAAATGCGGGTGCCGGGCATGGCGCGATCAAAGGCTGCATAGTTGTCGCGGATCACGTTGAGATCAACCACAAGGCATGGGCCTTCAGGTTTTTGGTTGCGTAAAAAGTCTAATATGCGAGCAGTGGCGGCCATAGGTCAAATCTCCCGAATCAAGAGCTCAAGTGGCAGATAAGTTTTACCCGCATAAACGTGATGGAAACGTTAATACGCGTTAACCTAACTGGTGCGCCTTGATTTGAATGGGTAAACCCAATCGCATGTGGGGCAATGATAGTGGTGCCTCTCAGAACCACTGGCCGATGGAGAGCCAGCAGAGACCAAAAAACCTTACACCGTCGTTGCTTTGGGGAGACCTTGCGGCACGTGCGACTTCTGGTGAGGCGCATATGATGGATTCCAGTGGTATATTCAAGAATTATTTTGGGTTGGCGTAAAGTTTTTTGTTAATTTTTTGTACCGAAGCTTTTCCAGCCTGCAACCAGCCGTGTCCCGGTCGTCACAGAGCACAGGGCGGCGTAAATATAGGCAATCACAGCAAAGTGCTGCGGCCAAAGGCACATCAGCACAAAACAGGTATTCGTTTCGGTGCCCTCGGTGAGGCCGCCCAAATAATAGAACGACTTGGTTGGAAAGGCGGTGCTTTTGTCACCGCGCTTTTCTGCAATGATGGCATAGGCCAAAAAACTTGTGCCAGTTCCGATAAAGGCTGCGAGCAGGACCGCGGCAGCCACCGGATCCACCGTGACAAAGGCCAAAGGCACGGCGGCGTAAAACAAGAAATCTAAACTGATATCAAGAAAAGCCCCACGATCAGTTGTTCTGCTCAAGCGCGCGACAGCGCCGTCTAGGCCATCAAGGACACGACTGATCAACAGCGGAAAAATAGCTGCGTATGTCATGCCAAGCGCAATCAGCACAGCAGACATGATGCCAAAGCCAAAGGCAGTAAATGTCACTTGCTCTGCTGAGTAGCCTGCGCCATGAATGCGCCGCGCCGTATAGTCGATTGCAGGCTTGGTTAGTTGTAAGGCGATGCGATCAAACATAGATCACCTTTCCACCCGGTGGCACGTCTTCAGGATCATGGGTGACGAGAAGTGTTGGAATATTGCGGCTTCGCAAATGCGCAAATGTATAGTCACGAATTGTAGCGCGCAGGGCTTGGTCGAGTTTGCTGAACGGCTCATCAAGCAACATGGCATCTGGCTTGGCAAGAAGGGACCTCATTAAAGCCACACGCGAACGTTGGCCACCAGACAATGTGTGGGGTGCGCGATTTTCGTAACCCTCAAGTTCCAAATGCAGCAAGGCCGTTTTCATCATAGCCTCGCGCTCCAGCTTTGGACCACGGGCCATGCCGAACAGAAGATTTTCACCCACGTTAAGATGAGGAAACAAGAGATCATCCTGAAATAAGCGGCCGATACGTCGGTTTTCTGGCGCGATGCGCGTTAGGTCGCGACCGTTCAGACTCACCTTGCCAACCGCATAAAGAGGGTCGGGCAAATCACCTGCTACTGCAGAGAGCAATGACGTTTTACCACTGCCGCTGGCTCCCATCACTGTCACAATTTCACCCGGCGCTATGCTGAGCGAGAGCGGCTCAAAAATGCGGGCATCGCCAAAATAAGCTGATAGATTTTCCAGAACCAAACTCACGCGTTTCTCCAGCGGCTCTTGCCGAATATGCCAGCACAAAGAAAAGCCACCAAAGGCGGCACCATCAATAACAAAGTAAACGCCGCGGTGAGCGGGCGATTGGTTCCAGACGTCAGCGTCACAGCCTCCATTGGCAAAGTTGAAAAGCGCCCTGCGGCAATAAGTTGGGCAGGCACATATTGGCTGAAGCTCACCGCAAAGCCAATCGCACTGGCAGCCAGTAAGGGTGCTTTCAACAATGGTAATTTTACCCTCCAGAAATAGCGTGGAAAACTTGCTAGGAGGCCCGATGCTGAGGACCTCCAACGCGGATCAAAACTGCGGTAAGTGCCTTGAAGGACGATGAACATATAGGCAGTGACCGGAACCAGATGGGCGAGGAATAATCCGGTGGCAGTTCCGGTTAAGCCGAGCTGGAGCAGTGCTCGATATTGTCCAAGTGAAAGCAAAATTGCCGGCAGGCCCAAGGCGGTGGCGCTGAGCAGTAATAAGATCTTATCGCGCGATTGCGGTTGGCTCTCCATCCAAGCAATCACCACCGCAAGGGCTATTGCCGCGGTCGATATAGCCAAAACGAGGCTGGTGAGAATCGCGGATGGATTATCGAGAACGCGTTGCCATGCCGCATCAGTCAAGCTCTGTGGCCAGAGATAGGGAAACGGCCAGAGTGTTGCAAAAGAGAGAAGCAAGATGGTTGCGACTACAATTATGTATAACACCATGAGAGCGTAATGTTTCGCCACAGAGATGGAAGGCACATTATATTTCTGCGCCGCAGGTCCCGCTGTTAGCCAGTTGCGTCGTTTTGCAAATAGGGCAGCAGCGCCCCACATCAAAATTGCGACTAACGCTACTGCTAGCGATAGAAAGATCGCGCCTACACTGCCGCGAGAGTTATTTGTGACCGTTGCATCATTGATATCAGCCCACACAATCATTGCAAAAGTTGGTGGCTGGGTGGGACCCAACACCAATGCCATGTCAACAACTGTCGCCGCATAAACAAACACAACAAGCAGTGGCCAAATGAGTTTCGGGAGTAGTTGCGGAATGAATATTCGGAGCCAGATAGATTGAATGTCGTGGCCGAGGCTGGTTGCGGCCGCGCGCTGTCCACGCAAATTCCGCTGCACATCCTCACGATTCAAAATGCTGGCGAGAACCCAAATGAAGAAAGGTGTTTCCTTAATCACCAGACTTATGATCAGTAAAATTCCATATGGGTCATGGGTGGTGATCCAATTGGGCGGGACCGTCCATCCGGTAAATAATGCAAGCCCGCGAGCCAGAAATCCACTGGGCATCACTAGAAATGATATGCCGATAGCCATAGCCAAGTGTGGCACAGCGAGCATGGCACCAACTTGCGACGTAAGCTGCGTCCACCTTTTCGTTGCATATAGACCTGAAACAATAAGCAAGGCCAACAGCACTGACAGACTGCAACTCGCTAGTCCCGTGAGGAGTGAAAGTTGCAAGGCTGGCCAGAGCTGTGGGTGGGCCAAGAGCGATGCCCAGCCATTTGCGTCGAGCAAGCCGCCGAGCGCAAATAAAACACTGGCAACGAGCGGGAGAGCGAAAAGCAATATCACCGGTAAACCCAGTGCAACTCTATTTCCTTTGAGTGTCGTTCCACCGAAAGTCGGGATGACAGCAGGTTGGGGGCGAATTAACAACTCACCTCAACCATTGCCGAAATGTGCGAGCCAGGTCGATTCAATCAGGGGCACAAAACTTCCATGCGGTTCTAAAATCGCTGGACCTGGAATTGACACACTGCCAGGAGCTGAAACTGCATTAAACATTTTAGCGTCATTGCCGGATAATTTTGCCACATCAAGAACTGTTGGATCACCCCACACTTTTAAGTCATTCTTGCGGGCTTGAGCTTCGGCTGAAAGCAGGAAGTTGGCTATTACTTGTGCCCCGGCTTTGGCCTTCGCATTTGCCGGAATGGCCACAAAATGCGAATTGCCAATGGTGCCCGCAGCATGCTGCCACGCAATGGTCGTTTTTGGCAACGTGCCCGCGGCAACTAAATTCGCTGGTTCATTGGGGTTGAAGGTGATGCCGATGAGCAATTCAGCATCGGCCACCATCTGGGTAATTTCACTTTGCGATTTTGGATATTGTTTGCCTTCGCGCCAGAGATAGGGCCGAAGCTCATCCAAGAACGCCAAATATGGTTTCGCCAGCTCTGCAAATGCTGCGGCAGCAATGGGTTTTGCAAACACGCTGCGATCGTTACTTGTTTCAACCAGCACTTGTTTTAAAAATGTGGTGCCGTGGAAATCTGGTGGTGCTGGATACGTGACGCGGCCGGGATTGGCTTTGGCAAAGGCTGCCAATTCGATCATGCTTTTTGGGGGAGCTGAAATTTTTCCACCATCGCCAAAGAATGTAAATTGGGCCATGCCCCATGGGCTTTCTAAACCGTCCACGCTTTCAGTGAAATCTTGCAGTGTGGTGGGCTTGCCTTTGGTATCAACCAAAGCAAAATTCGGCAGGCTTTCGGCAAAAGGTCCATACAGTAATTTTTCGGTTTTCATGGCGCGGAAATTTTCGCCATTGATCCACACAAGATCAACCGAGCCATCTGCTTTGCCAGCGGCAACTTCATCACGCACGCGTTTTACCACCTCAGCCGTATCAGTGATTTTGACATGATTGAGCCTGACAGCATAACGCGCTTTCACCTGCTCACCGACCCACGCAATATAAGCGTTGATGTTATCAGCGCCCGCCCAAGCATTGAAGAACACCTCTTGGCCTTTTGCTTCGGCTTCAACAGAATTCCAATCGGCGGCGGTGGCCAAGTCTGCAGAAAACGGGACAAAACTTGCGGCGGCAGATAATTTGAGCAGATTTCGGCGGGTGATAATCATAAATATTGGGTCTCCTTTGGGAAAGCTTTTAGAGCACACTTATTTTTGCGCAAATGACAGGTTCAGGTTTTTGATCAGTTTTTTGTGATCATTGCGTGTTGCAGCAGAATTATGGTTTTGGCATCGACAATGCCGCCAGTGGCAATCAAGCCATAAGCCTCAATGAGGGGCATTTCGATCACTTCAATGTCTTCATGCTCGGACGCCAAGCCACCGCCTTGATCAACGCGGTCGGTCAATTGGTAGTCAGCTATGAACAAGCTTATCCGCTCCGACACTGCGCCAGGGCTCGAAAAACAATCGCAAAGATGTTTTATGTTTTGCACATTGGTGCCGAGTTCTTCCAAGGCTTCACGGCGCGCACAGCCGACTGCGTCATCGGCATCAAGTAATCCGGCACAGGTTTCAATCAACCAGCCTTCATGCCCGGTAAATGCGGCCCCGGCCCGCCACTGGCGCGCCAACAGCACCATTCCACGCGCTTTATCGATCGGCAAAATTGATGCGCCATGGCCATGGTCAGACACTTCACGGTCAAGTTCCACTTGGGTGCCGTTGAGCAAAGTCGCGTCCACTTTGATCTGCCATAAGCTTGACCAGCCCTTGGCCATTAAGTTGCGCGCGGTAATTTTGTAGGTGCCTTGGGTCATGCCGCTTCCTAGCGCGAGCACGGTGTTGACACAATCTTAACCTTGACTTGGCAGTCATTAAGCCAAATTTTAGGGTAATTGTACGTGGCAAGACCAGGCAGGGCAAAGCAGCACGCAGCAACGGCGATTGTAGTGATGGCTTGCCTTGGACTGGCGGCGGGCGTTTTGTGGTCAGTCGTTGGAAAAATTGGCCGGGTGCAAAGTAACACCGAAGGCAAGGCCGATGCGGCCGCGCAACAGCTGGGCGCTTCTGGCTTGCCGATCCCACGTTTTGTGACGCTAAAAGCCGAAAAAGTGAATGTGCGCAAAGGCCCTTCCAGTGATCATCCGGTCGCTTGGGTGTTCCAAAGCAAAGGCTTGCCAGTCGAAATCATCGCCGAATTCGAAACATGGCGCAGGATTCGTGACAGCGAAGGTGCTGAGGGCTGGATTTTGCAAAACATGCTCTCGGGTAAAAGAAATGTGCTGATAGCGCCTTGGCGCAAAGAACAATTTACGGTGTTGCAGAAAAATGCCTCGATGACGAGCGGCGTCGTGGCCAATCTGGCTGCGGGTGCTATGGGCATCATTGAATCATGCGATGGTAATTGGTGCAATGTGAGTGTTGGTGGCTATGCAGGTTATGTCGAACAATCGATGCTGTGGGGGGCTTATCCTGGTGAAGTGGTGGATTAGCCGCAGGTCGCAAGTTTAGATAAAATCTGAAAATGGGTTTATTTTAGGGGTTGGCCAACACTGTCAACGCAAAGTGAGAATGTCCCGTGAGTGTGCAAAGTGAGAATGTCCCCTTTGTCTGGTAGGCTGTGGGTAAAGCGGGCGTAGCGCGCCGATGGGAGCGCTGTAGCGAAGCCCGCTTTATCCATGGCCGTGTGCAGGT
>JANOUE010000190.1:0-4894 GCA_031416755.1 Hyphomicrobiales bacterium | reverse complement strand
GAAGCACGTGTGCTATTGCGCTTGGCAGAGCCTTAGTTTTTGCCATACCAAAAAGAACTCTGCTAGCACCCATCATTGAAATAAGTGCCGTATTTGCAGTTGAAAACAAAGCTACAATGCCAAGAATATTTCCGTAGCGGTTCGATACAGTCTGAGCGACCAGCATTAGTGGTGCAGAACTTTCAGCAAGTTGTTTTGGACTAACTAAAGAAAGAGCCGCTAAACTAACAAAAATATAAAGCACGGAAGAAACGGCAACACTTATAAAAATAGCACGTGGTATATCGCGTGTTGGATTTTTTGCTTCCTCTGAAAGATTCACCACATTTTCGAATCCAAAAAATGAAAATACAATTAATGCTGCTGCTGATAAAGTTCCTAGATGGGGCGAAACAGAAAGCGCATCGCCAAATGTTTTGCTTTGAAACCCAAGATAAATAATAAGTCCAAGGCCAGTAATTTCGATCAAAGTAAAAAAAACATTTGCCCACGCCGAAGTATGCGTCCCCAAAATGGCCAAGCCTGTAAATAACATAAGAACGGCTACAGAGACTGCCAAATGATTAATATCAAAAAATTGCCCAAGATAACCAGAAAATGCGATGGCAACAGTTGTTGCAGTTGCAGCCACTCCAGTTGACCCCGAAGCTGCAGGCTTGATTGCAAAAGGTGATGGACTTCTCAACAGTGGTGATCTTGCGTCGGCGCGTCAATTCTATTTGCGCGCCAATGAACTGGGCGATGCCAAAGGTGCCTATGGTGTGGGCCGCACCTATGACCCTAAGATATTCACAGCTCTCAATGTGCAAGGCCTTCAGCCAGAACCAGGCAAGGCGGCTGAGTGGTATAAAAAAGCTGCTGCTGGCGGCGTGATGGCTGCACGCATTGCGCTGGAGAATTTGACCAAGTAGCTAAGCCTCGACAAAGCATTTTCTTCTTGGCATGAACATCTAGATGAATTCTTCATAGGTGTTTTATGCGCGCTGCTGATGTTATTGTTCAAAGTCTGAAGGCTCACGGGGTTGAGCGCGTATACTGTGTGCCGGGTGAAAGCTACTTGGCTTTGCTCGATGCGCTTTATGATAGCGGCATTGCTGTGATTGTGTGCCGCCATGAGGGTGGCGCTGGTTTTATGGCCGTGGCGGAGGCCAAGCTTACGGGCAAGCCTGCCGTGGTTATGGTGAGCCGTGGGCCTGGAGCCACCAATGCTGCTATTGCTATTCATATGGCCGAGCAGGATGCGGTTCCGGTGCTGCTGCTCATTGGCCAAGTGGCGCGGATTGAGCGCACGCGAGCGGTGTTTCAGGAAATGGACTACGGCCAATTTTTTGGTGGCATGGCTAAGGGGGTTTTTGAAATCAATGATGGTGCAAGGCTTTCAGAAATAATTCCGCGTGCCATGCGGCTTGCGGCCGAGGGTGTTTCTGGTCCCGTGGTTTTGTCGTTACCTGAAGACATGCTGCATGATGACGTGGAGGAGTTTGAGGCATTGGTATATCCACTGGCCAAGGCCCACACTGCGCCAGCCGATATTGACCAAATTCAAGAACTCATCTTGCAGGCCGAACGACCATTGGTGATCGCGGGTGGCTTGATGCGAGGAAGCAGTGGAGCAGAAGCTTTGCGGCGCTTTTCTTTGGCCCAGCGCATTCCGGTTGCTGTTACTTGGAAAAATCAGGATGTGTTTGACAATGGATCTGAACTTTTTGCAGGCCATTTGGGTTTTGGCACTTTGGAATCGCAACGCAACATTTTGGCGGAATCAGATTTAATCATTGCCGTTGGCACACGTCTTGGTGATGTGGGCACATTGGGTTTCACCGTGCCTCACGCGCCTGTTCCGGCGCAAAGACTGATTCATATCTATCCTGACGGCGCGCCAATTGGACAGGTTATTCGGGCTGATTTAGGTTTGGTAGCTGATCCAATTGCTGTTCTGAACGGTCTTGCGCAATCGGCGCGCGTGGTTTCGGCAGTGCGCGAGCGATGGGTTTCCGATGTGAATGCTGCCACGCGCCTTTCTCAAATATTTGTGTCGCCTGCACCCGAAGATGGCGTTGACTTTGGAGTGGTGACCATAGCGCTGGCCAAGCATGCGCCGGCAGATGCCATCATCACGATGGATGCTGGAAATTCTACTTCTTGGGTCCACAGACATTGGCTGATGACACCAACAAATACTTTGTTGGGTGGTGTTGTGGGGGCGATGGGATTTGGGGTGCCTGCTGCTGTTGCCGCTCAACTGCAAGAACCTTCGCGCACGGTGATTTGTTTTGTGGGCGATGGTGGGGCTTTGATGACGGGTCAAGAACTGGCAACAGCGATGGCTTATGGGTTGGCACCCAAAATTGTGATTTCGGACAACGGCATTTACGGCACAATTCGAAGCCATCAGGAAAAGCATTTTCCGGGGCGGGTTTCTGGCACGGATTTGAAGAGCCCAGATTTCGCAGCTTGGGCGAAATCATTTGGGGCAGAAGCATTTTCGCTCCAATTGGGTGATGATGTGGAAGAGGTTGTTGCAATATTCTTGGCGTCGAAGGGTGCAGCGGTTCTGCATGTGAAATCAAGCAAAGTAGCGTTATCGGCAGGCGGAGTTTTGCGAGCGCTCACTTAATCACACGATGCTTCGAGGTGGGTTCCGCGCACTTCCACATAGAGGGAGGTTTAAATTTAACTCCCTGCCCGACCAAACAGCGCTGCATAAAGTTTCTTGTCGCGGCCATAAACATCGGTTCGGAATTCAATGCCGTTGTCGCTGCTGAAGGCCGTGGCATAAATCAAATGGACCGGGATTTTCTTGGGCAGATTTACGCGGGTGTTTTCGCCACCTGCCCACACAGCATTGATGGCATTTTGGTCCATGCCTGTGCGCGCTAAGAGGGAATAAGCAAGATCAGCAGGGCGCGACAACCGAATGCAGCCGTGGCTAAACGCGCGAGTTGAGTTCGCAAATTTATCTTTGGCTGGTGTATCGTGAAGGTAGATATTGAATCTATTGGGCAACATGAACTTCACTTTGCCCAATGCATTCTTTGGTCCCGGCCGTTGGCGGAATGTGAAAGGAAATGATCCGCTGCCATAAGAAGTCCAGTTTATTGAGCCCCAATCAGACAGTTTGCCGCCAACAAAAACTTCAAAATCGCTGGCATAATAATAGGGATCAGCTTTCAGTTTCGGCAGCATTTCTTTGGAGGCGATCGAGTAAGGCACGGTCCAATAAGGATTGAGTTCGATATATTGCATTTCACCAGAAAACTCTGGTGTTTGGGTTGCCACGGCACCCACCACAACATTCATGCGTTCTACAATAGTGTTGGTTTGCCAGTGTTGCAGCTCGAAACCTGCAATGTTGACGAGAAAATGTTCTTCGCCCAAATTATCGGGCATCCACCGCCAGCGTTCCATGTTCAAAATAATTTGTCTTTGGCGTTCTTGAGGTGAAATATTCATTGCCACAATAGATTGTTTGCCGAGTAGACCCTTCGCTTCCAAGCCATGGCGCACTTGAAAGCGGCGCACGGCAATTGCCAAGTTTTGATCATAAACAGGTGAGTTGGTGTCATTCCATTCGAAATCGCCAGTGATCGAAAGCAGTTGGCGAATATCTGCCACACGTGGATCGCGATCACCGGGTTTCAGGGTAGCACCCTGACCAATCAAGGGCCAATCCATGCCTTCGTCGATCACTTGAGTGTAGACTTTCAGCATTTTTTTCAAGGCTTGATAGTGGGTGTTGCGCGGTTCAAACGATGCCAGAAATTTATTTGGATCATTCTGTTTTTTTAAATCCGTGAGCACCCGCTGCACATCAATTGTTTTGCGGTTACGGAAGAGATTAGGATCAACCTTTTGCGGTGTCACCCGGCCAATCTTTAAGTCGGCCGCATAGGTTACGAAGAATGCTGAGTAATAAAGCTCGGCTTGTGCTGCTGATTCAGGATCATTTTCATCAAGCTGATCACGCAGCGCAATCAGATGGTCGAGTGGGTAATCTTGCGGGTTTAAACCGTCATAGGTGGCATTTTTTACGCGTTGAATAAAGTTATCCATGCGGCCGGTGCCCACCCAGTACACACTGCCAGCATTATTCACATAATGCGCAATAAGTGCCGGCTTAATACGCTCCAGCGGCAAGGCAAGACGCGCACCACTGCTGAGAGTGTCTTGGATGGCTGAGCGCACTGCACCTGAATCTTGCGCCCAAACTGGAGCAACAAAACCAAGGCAGACCACTAAAAGAATTTGACACAATAAGCGCATTGGCACTCCGTAATATCCGACTCACTCTGAGCATAGCTCATTAAACGTTAAGCAACAAAAACTCGCGTTCCCATGAGCTGATCACGCGGCGGTAATGTTGCATCTCTTCATATTTCACATCACGGTAAGCTTCCGAGAACTGTTCGCCCAGAACTATCCGCAAAGCTTTGGTGTAACTTAATTTGTCCAGTGCCTCATCTAAGCTGATTGGTAAAGTATGGGCATAGCGGTAGGCTGAACCGGTTACGGGATCAGATGGTTTCAGTTTTTCCACCATCCCAAGATAGCCACAGGCCAATGATGCTGCGAAGGCCAGATATGGATTGGTGTCGGCACCTGCGACGCGATTTTCAACTCGCAAATTGCTTGGGTCGGATGATGGCACGCGCAAGCTGACTGTGCGGTTATCAATGGCCCAGTGCACATTGGTGGGCGCATCAGATTCCGGCACCAAGCGGCGATAAGAATTTACGTTGGGTGCAAGCAATGGCAGTGCTGCTGCAAGATAACGTTGCAAACCTCCGATATGATTAAGAAATAGTTTTGAATGTGAGCCATCTTTGCTCGCGAAAATATTTTTTCCGGTTTGCAAATCCATCACTGATTGATGGATGTGCATCGATGAACCCGG
>JANOUE010000189.1:0-9165 GCA_031416755.1 Hyphomicrobiales bacterium | reverse complement strand
GCTACGCCCGCTTTACCCACAGCCTACCAGACAAAGGGGACATTCTCACTTTGCACACTCACGGGACATTCTCACTTTGCGTTGACAGAACGCTCCAATATCTCGTGCAACCTGCGAGAGCCACGGTGTTGCGCGTGGCAGATGGCAATGGCCAGCGCATCGACAGAATCCGCCGTATTCAACTGCGCCCGTGGCAAGAGAATTTTGACCATGTGCTTCACTTGCTCTTTCTCGGCATGGCCATTGCCAACCACAGTTTTCTTGATCACATTGGGCGCATATTCTGAAACCCCAATTTTGCGTAAGCTAGGTGCCAACATCACCACACCGCGCGCCTGCCCCAATTTCAAAGTGGCGCGCGCGTCCTTGTTGACGAAGGTTTCTTCGATAGCTGCTTCATCGGGCTTGAACTCATCCAGCACAGCCAAAATCTGCTGATGAATTTGCAACAATCGCACTGCGAGATCGTCCTCATTCACCGAATGAACGGCACCATCGGCAATGTATGAAAGCCTCGAACCATCGGCTTCAATAATACCCCAGCCGGTATGTCGAAGTCCGGGGTCAATGCCAATGATACGCACTGCACTCATTCTTCTGGATAAAGTTTGGCCATCACGTCATCTGGAATATCGACATTGCTAAACACCACTTGCACGTCATCATCTTCGTCAAGCATCTCAATCAGCTTCATCAAAGTTTCGGCTTTTTCAAAGTCAACCGGTGCCGTTACATTTGGCTTCCACACCATTTTCACACTTTGGGCTTCGCCAAATTTTGTGGCCAATGCCGCTGCCACGTCGTTCAAACTTTCAAAAGCGCAAATGACCGCGTGGCCATGTTCATCGGAGATAACATCGTCAGCCCCGGCTTCAATAGCGGCATCCATCATCGCATCAGCTGTTGCCTTGGCCGCAAGGTAAGTCACTTCACCCACATGGGAAAACATGAATGACACCGAATGGGTTTCGCCGAGATGCCCACCAAATTTTGTAAATGAAGAACGCACATTTGAAGCCGTACGGTTGCGGTTATCTGTGAGCGCCTCTACGATAATAGCAACTCCACCCGGCCCATAGCCTTCGTAACGTACATTATCAAAGTTGCCCTCATCGGCAGCGGCAGCCTTTTTGATCGCGCGTTCAATATTATCCTTCGGCAGATTTTCCGCCCTGGCGTTTTGGATTGCTAAGCGCAGCCGCGCATTGGCCGCAGGATCAGGCACGCCCGCCTTGGCAGCCACGGTAATTTCACGCGCTAATTTAGAGAATGTCTTAGACCGTAACTTATCCTGCTTGCCCTTGCGAAACATGATATTTTTATATTGTGAATGGCCAGCCATGAAAACTCCGAAGACATAAAAACCGCACAACCATATAGCCAAGTTGCCCCTGCCCACACAAGCGTTGAAAGCTTAATCGTCTGCTGCGCTATCAATATAGCTATGGCTCACGCTGCGAAAATCTGAAACTTGATAAGTTCCACTTTCGAAAGATTGCAAATAGCTGGGGCCAATTGGAATTTTTCCATGTCCACCTGGAATATCCAGCATATAGGTTGGCAAACATAATCCTGAAACTTGGCCGCGCAACCCGCGCATCAGCCTTTGCCCCTCGGCAATTGAACAGCGAAAATGTTCTGTGCCTTTGGCTTTATCAAGGTGATGCAAATAATAAGGCTTCACTCGCAACGCCACCAAAGCTTTCAGCAAGGCACTTAAAGCTTCAATTGAATTATTCACCCCTTTGAGCAGAACACTCTGCGACAAAAGCGGAATGCCCGCATTCACCAATCTGGCAAACCCCTGTTTCACGTCGCTGGAAATTTCGTTCGCGTGATTAACATGCACCACAACATAAACTGCTGGCCGCACTTTAAGGGCTTCAATCAACCCTTCACCAATTCGCGATGGATCAGCCACTGGAGAGCGGGTGTGAATTCTAATAACTTGCACATGTTGAATTGTAGAAATGTCAGCCAAGAGTGCAGCTAAGCGCCGATCAGAAAGCACCAAAGGATCACCCCCCGATAAAATCACTTCCCAAATTTCTGGATGGGTTCGAATATAATCAATTGCCGCCGCAAGTTCGGTTGCATTTAAAGCTTCATCAGCCTGCCCCACTTTTTCACGGCGAAAACAAAAGCGACAATAAACCTGGCAGGTGTGGGTGGGCTTTAGCAACACACGGTCAGGGTAACGATGCGTAATGCCTTTTATTTTTTCATGGGCAGCATCGCCAATAGGATCAATCATTTCTCCTGGCGTTTTGATCAACTCCAAGGTGCTGGGCACATACTGCGCATAGAGTGGGTCGTTCACGTCTGGCGTTTTGATAAGGCTTTGCACATGCGGGCTGAGGCGCAGGTTAAAATTTTCAACAACTCCAGCAAGGTCATGCACCTGTGCTGGCGTAGCCAAGCCCGACGCCTGGAGTTCGCCCAAGTTTTTAACGACGGAAACTGCGTGCCTATTCTGTGTCACTGGATGCTCATGCAAAGTTTTCGATTGATTTAGCGCCACCTTATAGCCAGTCACAATAGCTTCACACAAGCGCCAGACTTTAACCCGTCTTTAACGATAACACTGCAAATCTCTTCTCATTAGTCTGTGTGTGGAGTGAGTAACATGACGTTTAAAATGGCTTCGGTAGAAACTTTCTCGTTTGACGGCGAGAGCTTTGGCACCAGCGGTGCGAACGCGTTAAGAAAGGTTAAATCATTGGCCGACTCTGCCCCAACAGGACGACTCTTTGCTTCAATCGCCACATTGACCGAAATGAGCAGCGCCACTACGGCAGCGCTTGAACAGGGTCACTTGGAAAAGGCAACATCTATTGCCGTAAAATTGGCCAAAGCTGGTGAAAGCAAACTTCCAAGCTTCTTCCGCCGCAAGGCTTAAGCAAACTTACGAGCTTTAGAAAACCCAATTCTCTGCATGAAGCGCGCAAGTTTCCTAGCCGTCAAGTCATCTTGATCAATTTCAATTGGCGAATTTCGCCAATCAGCACGTTCCATAAACTTGCTTATTTCAGAAAACGCCATCGGTTTTGCGAAATAGTAACCTTGCAAATAATCACAACCCAAACTGGTTAGAATATTTGCATGGTCGGCTGTTTCCACACCTTCAGCGCAAACTTCAATGTTTTGGGATTTTCCAATTTCAATCAGTGACCGCACCAGTCGGCGCTGTGCTTCGCTTTCCACAATATTAAGCGTGAGCTGACGGTCAATTTTCATGCGGTTTGGATTGAGACGCAACAGACTGACTATTGAAGCGTGCCCAGTTCCAAAGTCATCAATATCAATTCCAATACCAAGGTTTTTGACAGCTTCAATATTTGCAGTGTTGAGATCATTGCCATCGTCAAGAAAAATTGACTCGAGCAGTTCAAAAGACACGCGACCAGGTTGGATATTCAAGGATCTCAAACTATCAAGCAAAGCATCACTGCTAAGTCTGCGTGCGGAAACATTTACAGAAATCTTTGGGATTCCAACACCGTCGGCATCCCAAATTTCAAGATGAGACAGAGCTTGCTCCAGAATGGTCCGGTCGATTGCGCTCATCGCATTGAGTTCAGCTGCAACGTTTAGAAACTTATCTGGCGTCAACAATCCACGGGTGGGGTGATTCCAGCGCACCAAGGCTTCAAGGCCCGCGACTTCACGAGATTTGGCGTGAAAAATTGGCTGATAAAAAGGCACAAACTCATTGCGCTCTAGCGCGTTAAACAAATCATCGGCGCATTGCTTATTGGCAACAATTTCAGCCTGCAGACTACCAGTAAAGTTAACTGCGCAATTTCGCCCGGAACGCTTGGCTCGGTACAGCGCAATGTCAGCATTGACGAGCAGTTGTTTCGGATCAATATCGCCGGCCGACTCTGCAACTCCGATGCTTACACCGCAGCGGCATTCTTGGTTTTGCCACTCAATGGGTTGGATCGAAACGTGAATAACGCGGTCCAGCATTTTTTGCAAAATTCGTCGATCTGGTGACGGTGAAAGCAAAACAACAAATTCATCGCCTCCAATGCGAGCCACCAAATCACTTTCTCGAAACTGTGTGCGCAAAAGCATTGCGGTGTGAACCAGAACTGCGTCGCCAGCGGCATGTCCTTTTGTGTCATTGATTTGTTTAAAACGATCAAGATCAATATGCAGCAGCGTCATGCTTTGCCCTTGCTTGCTGCCGTCTTGAAATTTTTGCAGCATATTGTCGAGATGACGCCGATTTGGAAGGCCAGTCAGAGAATCATGAAGTGAAGCATGTTCCAAGTGGATTCGCGCGACTTCCAGGTCCCGGCTCCGATTTTCAGCGAGCATTTTCGCTGAGCGAAATGCTTCCGCTTTTTCAATGTCCTCAGTAACATCCCACATCACTCCAGTCACCGAACTGTGATCTGTATCAAGTGCCGGAAAAGTTGCTCGGCACCGAATATGTCTGACCCTTCCAGAATCCAGAATAATACGATAGTCGAGTGAAAAATCCTGGCGTTTTGCTATGCTGCTTTTGCACACGAAATTGGTATATTCAAAATCATCAGGATGAACCATCCGCTCCCAGGTATCTTTGGGAATTGGCCCAGTCGAAAATTCGATTCCGAACATTTCGCAACTCCTTTGATCCCAATAGGTTTGCGAGTTGATGCCATCAGATTTCCAGATTCCAACCCGTGAAGTCGTGAGTGCCAATTCTAGTCGATGTGAAAGTTGTGCTAATTCCAATTCACGTTTGCGAATATTGGTGACATCAGTGTCGGTGCCAATCACTCGCAAAGGCAATCCAGTGGCATTGCGCCCAAGAACCCGACCTCTGCTGAAAATGCTGATCCAATGGCCTTTCTGATGTTTTTCCCGATACTCAATAGAGAGTTGATCATTTTCGCTAAGATCAAGACCATTGATAGTCTCTTTGACGCGGCCAACATCTTCAGGATGGATGCGATCTAACCAATTTTCTTCTGAATGGGTGTAAAGCTCGTGCTCGGCATACCCCCGCATTTTACACCATGCAGCTGAATGAAACCGTTCACCAGTAACTTCGTTATGGTCCCAAAGTCCCTCTTCTGCGCTTTCAACAGCAATTTTCCACCGCATTTCAAGTTCAGAAAACTTTCTCAAATTTTCTTCATTTGATTTCAATTCAGTAATATCGGTATCTGTACCAATAATCCGCTTTGGTCTGCCATCAGGCAGAAATTCAATGCAACGCCCGCGAGCGAGAATCCACATCCAATAGCCCTGCCGATGCCATTGCCGATATTCGTAGGAAACCTCACCCATGCCTGGATTGAACCGTTCATCCATTTTTTCGCGTACAAGCGCATGATCATCAGGATGAATTTCTTTGAGCCAGTGTTCGTCATCAAGATTTAATTCTTCATTGACGTCTATCCCGCGCATTCGCTTCCAAGTCACAGAATAGGTCCACGTGTCTGATACAACATCACAATCCCAAACACCTTGGCCTGCACTTTGGAGTGCAAAATTCCACCGCGTCATAGCATCCTGCTCTGATTGTTCCGCCAGTTTTTGTTTGTCAATCGATGTGACTTGTATTGCAAAGGCAGGCATGCCTTTACCCGAGCAATTTGGTAAAGCCGAAACCGACACAATAACCCAAACTACACTGCCGTCCTTATGCTGATATCGACTCTCCGCAGCATAGGCAATTTCGTCCGAGGGTCCTAACGACTGCAGTTTTTGACCTGCAATTTCCCAGTCTTCGGCGGCAACAATCTGCGTTACAAATTTTCCAAACAACTCATGTTGTTCGTAACCAAGCAACTGACAAAGTCCTTTGCCCACCCGCAAAATATGAAACTCATTGTCGAGCAGCATTAAGCCGTTGGCGGGACTTTCAAAAATATTTTCGAACAATTGATTGCCCAAAATCGGGGCGTTCCCATTTGTGAAACCAGCGCTCAATCCATCAAACATCTTGCCGTCCCCTAGCCCCACCAAATGACGCTAGCTGCAAAGTTGATATGCATAATAGGGCCTGGCGAAGAGTGCTAGAGGTTGCAACTTGATATGGCGTTAAATAGTTTGGACGAAGTTTAAATGTAGAAAAAATGGTTTACGAATCGTAATTTATAGTCCGTTCTTGCTGGCAACCGCAGGCCTTACTTTGAATGAGTTTGCTCTCTCTTGAGCCTGTTTCAATAAATCCGCGGACATTTTTGCCATGGCATCATCAAGCGTGGGGTCTGGACGCCCGCCTGCTTTCGCCAAAATATTCCACTTCGCCGCTTCAACCGCATCAACTTCAACGCCGTGCCCCGTGGCATAGAGTCTAGATATGCGATTCATCGCAACCGGATTTCCATGGTTGGCCGCAACCAACAGCCACTTGGCACCAAGCTTTTCATCTTTCTGCACACCTTCACCACGAAACACCAACACGCCATATTCAAGGGCCGCATCTGGCATGCCTTGAACTGCGGCTTTGGAAAACCAGTTGGCGGCCGTCACCATATTTTTGTCGACACCACGACCATCAATATAAAGCAGCGCCAAATTATATTGCGCGTCGGCAAAGCCAAGGTCTGCAGCTTTCTGAAACCACAGGGCCGCATCTTTCCAGGCCGGAGGATTGTTATAAATTCCGCTGTAGAACAATGCTAAATTATATTGTGCTTGATAATTTCCGGCCACTGCAGCTTTTTCCAGCCAAGTTGCGCCTTCGTCCAGATTGGGTTCCCCTAGCGAGCCGTCGAGCAACATCATGCCCAATGAGAATTGGGCTTCCACATTGCCCTTGTCTGCGGCTTTGGTAAACCACACTTGCGCCTGCTTGGGGTCGACCTCGACACCCAAGCCTTTCTGGAAAATCGAGGCCAGCATCACCAGCGCACGCAGATCATCTTTCGCTGCAAACTCCTCCGCCAAAGATTTGGCATCGGCATATTTGCCATCTTCAAATAAGGCCATGGCTTCATCAAAACTGGCTGGCGATTGTTCCTGTGCATAAGCAGGTTGTGCAAATGCCACCAACGCGAAAAGCAAAAACTTTTTCATTATTTCAGTCGCAAAGAAAATTCAGAGATAATTCGCGTTGCATTGGCAGCATTCTCCCACATCTCGTCTGAAGGGCGGATAAAGTCAGGCTTCTGCGGCAATAATATGTCAAGCTCGGCCAAGTTCACTGCATCAAAAGGCACCGATGGCACTTCGGCAATATCATTCCACCACTTGATCAATGGTTCGCCACCTGTCTGTTTCTTCTGGGTGAAGGCCACATAATCTGCCCCCTGCTCAGAAGCTTCCATTGCGGCATGGCGAGAGATGCCGCAGCCAACCCCAACCATCGCATCGCGCGGCAGCGACATGCGCAGATCCACAATCGCATGCTCCATCGAGTTGATATGCAAGCCGTCGGCGCGAAGACGGCTCACAATACGCGGCTCCACATCTTGCAAAAACACCGCAAGGCCAAGCTCCTGCAATGCTGCAACGTCATCTTGCTTCACAGTTTCTGGAACAATGATGCAGGCACAATCGCCGGCAGCACAAGCAGCCGCAGCGCAGGCAATAATATCAGCTGCGGCAAGTGTGTTAGGGGCAACCAGATAAAACTGCATCACTTCACCGTTAATGCAGCAACACCTGGAAGCTCTTTGCCTTCAAGCCATTCAAGGAACGCTCCACCTGCTGTGGAGATGTAAGTGAAATCATCGGCAACGCCAGCATGATTTAGTGCCGACACCGTGTCTCCACCACCAGCCACCGTCACCAACTTGCCAGCCTTGGTCAAAGCCGCCGCATGTTGCGCGGTTGCTACCGTGGCCTTATCAAAGGGTTGAATTTCAAAAGCTCCGAATGGGCCATTCCACACCACAGTCTTTGCAGCATCAAAAGCTTTGTTCACAGCCGCTATCGAAGCAGGCCCCACATCCAACATCATTTCGTCAGCATCAATTTCATTGACTGGCACAACGCGGTTCGCAGCACCCGCTTTAAACTCTTTTGAGACAACAGCATCCGTGGGCAACAGCAATGTGCAATTCTTGCGCTTAGCGCGGGCCATAATTTCAATAGCAGTTGCAATGAGATCATGCTCGCAAAGAGACTTCCCAACATTAAAACCTTGTGCCGCCAAGAAGGTGTTTGCCATGCCGCCGCCAATCACAATGGTGTTGGCAATGCCGGTGAGATTGCCCAGCAAATCAAGCTTCGTCGAAACTTTAGCACCACCAACCACAGCAATGAGCGGGCGTGTCGGTTTTTCGAGCGCAGCTTGTAAGGCCGTAAGTTCAGCTTCCATGGCGCGGCCAGCATAAGCCGGAATCAAATGCGCAATACCTTCAGTAGATGAATGCGCTCGGTGAGCCGCCGAGAACGCATCATTCACAAAAATATCCCCAAGCCCGGCCAACATCTTGGCAAAGCCCGCATCGTTCTTTTCTTCACCACCATGATAGCGCGTGTTTTCCATCAAAATCACATCACCAACCTTGGCATCAACGGCGGGGGCCGATTGCCAATCCGTGAACACAAATTTCACCGCATGACCCAAAGCTTTTTCAAGCGCCGGAGCTATTGGCTGCAAAGACATTTCAGGCACAACCTTGCCCTTAGGCCGATCAAAATGCGCGAGGATTATAACCGCCGCACCCTTGGAGAGAAGTTCCTTCAGCGTCGGCACCACCCGGTCAATGCGCGTCGTATCAGTAACCACCCCATCGGCAATCGGCACATTAAGATCAAGGCGGATCACCACACGTTTGCCAGAAACATTAACATCATCGAGAGTTCTAAAAGCGGGCATCGTAATTTCCTATTCACATTTAACAGCCCTCATGCTGACATGAGAGCCTTTGTTTTGCAGCCCTCATCCTGAGGTGCGAGCCCGTACTAGATACGGGGGAGCCTCGAAGGTTGACGACACACATTTCGAAGCCCGCCCTTCGAGGCCCGACTGCGTCGAGCACCTCAGGGGGAGGGTTGTTATTAGTTGAGGGGCGTACATCAAAGTGCTGGGAGATGGAAGTCAGAAAATATTTTCAACGCCCTGTCAACGCAAAGTGAGAATGTCCCCTTTGTCTGGTAGGCTGTGGGTAAAGCGGGCGTAGCGCGCCGATGGGAGCGCTGTAGCGAAGCCCGCTTTATCCATGGCCGTGTGCAGGTTGGATTTTGTGTTTTTGGGCTGAGATCGAGAGG
>JANOUE010000188.1:0-11267 GCA_031416755.1 Hyphomicrobiales bacterium | reverse complement strand
CAAATTCCTTGCCAGCAATTTTGCGGCTCTAATATCTTTCTCTTGTGTGGACTTAACGCCGCCACAGAGTAGAACAATCACACGCTCGCCCCGTCTGATAAAGTAGACACGGTAGCCCGGCCCGTAATGAATACGCATTTCCGAAACACCTTCGCCAACAGGTGCCACATCGCCTGCATTTCCAACTGATAGACGTTCGATGCGTGCAGAAATTTTAGCTCTGGCGCGGTCATCCCGCAAATCTTCTATGAATTTAACAAATGTAGAAGTTTCGCGAATTTCCAACATCTGCTATATGTATCCCATGGAATACATAAGGTCAATGTGTTTTTTAATTAATCAGTGGCCATTGAAACAAACTCACCAACCTTGCATGATCTTCCAAAACAAATCTGGAAACCCCCAATGTCCCTCCCCATCACCCTTGCGCAAATTGCCGATTACCAACGCGATGGTGCGGTTTTGATCAAAGGCCTGTTTGCGGATTATGTTGATATTATTGCCGAGGGAATTGCGCGCAATATGCGTGAGCCTGGTCCCTATGCTTCGGAGAATTTGAAGGCGGGGGAAGGCGGGCGGTTTTTTGATGATTACTGCAATTGGACGCGCATTCCAGAATTTGAGCAGACAATCCGCCATTCACCTGCGGCTGAAGCTGCGGCAGCGCTGATGCAATCCAAATCAGTTCAAATGTTTCACGATCATGTGTTGGTGAAGGAGCCGGGCACTGCAAAGCCAACGCCGTGGCACCAAGACTCGCCTTATTATTTTGTCGAAGGCACGCAAACACTTAGCTTTTGGGCGCCGGTTGATGCGGTGAAAGAAGCATCGCTTCGCTGTGTGGCGGGATCACATAAATGGCAACGTGCCGTGTTGCCGACGCGCTGGTTATCGGAGACTAATTTTTATCCAAACCCAGAACTTTATAGGCCGGTGCCAGACCCTGATGCAGAGCCGGAAAAATATAAAGTTGTGGAATGGGCGATGGAGCCAGGCGATGCTGTAGCTTTTAATTATAAAACATTGCACGGGGCCCGCGGCAACTTGGCGGGCACACGGAGGCGGGCTTTTTCACTGCGCTTATTGGGCGATGATGCGCGCTACGTTACCCGGCCCGGGCCCACGTCTCCGCCGTTTCCAGGCCATGATATGGTGGATGGTCAACGCTTGCGCGAAGATTGGTTTCCCATTCTAAAGGAGTCCTGAGAACCAAGTAACGAATAAGTTTGCGTCAAGTTTACCCTGTCTTTTTCTGTGACATATCGCTAACTGATGCTCTGGGGGATTGGGCAAACTCAAATTCGAACATGTGGGCACATGGGACAAAAACTCCTCCGCGAAGCAATTCAACTTAAATTCACGCCAACAAAGGCTGTTGCTACCGCGTTGGAAAGGCTGGGCCGCACGGAGGATTTGCATTTCTCACCAGATGGCAAGCGGTTAGCGGTCGCTGGCTATAATAAAAGCCGCTTGCTCATTCTCGATATTAAATTTGAAAATAAGTCTAAAGCCAGTTCGCTGGTTGCCAGTGATTATCTCGAAATTACGAGCGCTAGTTTAAAATTACCGCATGGACTTTTTTGGATCAATGATTTCACAATCATAGTGGCCAATAGAATTGGAGCTGTAGATATTTTTCAGCTGCCTATAGAAAAACCAGCCGACCGATTGCTTAATCTTGCTCCGGTTCTAACCCTTGGAAAAGCTGCGTTTTCAAAAATAAAAAATCCCGGTTCAGTTTCAGTTGCGAAACTTGGAGAAAACCAGTTTGAAATCTTGCTGTGCAATAATTTTTCAAACATGGTTTCGCGGCATGAGCTTGACTTGCGAGACGGCTTTTCGGTTTCGAACCATGCAACATATTTAGCTGCTAAATTGAATGTTCCCGATAGCGTCGTTCATAGTAGCACTGGTCGCTTCATTGGTGTTAGCAATCACTATGGCAAGTGTGTTCACATCTATGAAAAGTCCCCCGCGCTAAATGTGACAAGTTTGCCAAGTGGCACTTTAGTTGGGCATGGCTATCCACATGGATTGCGCTTTAGTGAAGATGAAAAATTTGTATTTCTTGCTGATGCGGCGGAGCCGTTTGTGCATGTCTATTTTGATAAAACCAAAAATTGGCGGGGCGAACATCTGCCAGTTGCAGCCATCCGCGTTATGGATGATGCAACTTTTATTCGGGGACGGGTTAATCCTGAAGAAGGTGGCCCGAAGGGCATTGCACTGAGCCGTGACAACCATTTTCTTGCTGTTACTTGCGAGGAGGAACCGCTTTCATTCGATGATATGAGGCCGATCATCGCTGCGAAAAAATTTGAACCCTTCGTGAAGCCGACGTTTCCAAATGTGTTAACTTTTAAGAAAGTGCCGCGCAAAAGTTTTTTTGCGCGGATGTGGAGTTTTTATAAAAAGCAGCTGAAACTGTTGTTCAAGCTGCATTAGCCCGTTTCGGCAGCACCCAGTTTGGCCTTGCGTAGTGGCAGGTATAACCATGGGGGATGCGTTCGAGATAGTCTTGGTGCTCGGGTTCGGCCAGCCAGAAATCTCCGGCAGGTTCGACTTCCGTGACAAGTTTGGCTGGCCAAATGCCGGAGGCATTCACATCGGCAATCGTGTTGATCGCTTCTAGGCGCTGCTCTTCATCGGTGTAATAAATTGCCGAGCGATAAGCCATGCCTTGGTCATTGCCTTGGCGGTTTTTAGTGGTTGGATCATGGATCTGGAAAAAAAATTCCAACAGCTTGCGATAGCTCATGACCTGCGGATCATAAATCACTTCAATAGCTTCAGCATGAGTGCCATGGCTGCGGTAGGTTGCATTTTTAACATCGCCACCAGTGTAACCTACTCGCGTTGAAACGATGCCGGGCATTTTGCGGATTAAATCCTGCATGCCCCAGAAACAGCCGCCAGCCAGAATTGCTTTGTGCGTGGTCATCTTCATCTCCTCCTCTACCAGACCTGAAGATGAGTGCTGGAATGCAAAATTCCAAGCACCCACACAGATTTGTGAAAAACTGTTATTTGTCGCGCACCACCACTTGGTTTTGTTCGCCCAAACCTTCAACCCAGACTTTCATTTTGTCGCCGGGCTTTAAATATGTTGGCGGCTTCATGCCCATGCCCACACCGGGGGGTGTTCCTGTGGTTATAATGTCGCCTGGTTCAAGGGTGAAAAACTGGCTGAGATAAGCCACAATATGCGCCACGTTAAAGACCATGGTTTTGGTTGAGCCGTTCTGAACGCGCTTGCCGTTGACTTCCAGCCACATAGAAAGTTTCTGTGGGTCTTTTACTTCATCTTTAGTGACGAGCCACGGGCCAATGGGGCCGAACGTGTCGTAAGATTTGCCCTTGGTCCACTGGCCCGAACGCTCCACTTGGAATTCACGTTCTGATATGTCGTTGATAGTGCAATAGCCTGCGACATAGTTCAGCGCGTCGGCCTTTTTAATGTTCTTGGCTCTGGTGCCAATGATAACACCGAGTTCAACTTCCCAATCGCCTTTTTTGGATTTGGGCGGCAAGGTGATGTTATCGTTGGGGCCGCAGATGCAGTTGATTTGCTTGGTGAAGACCACGGGTTCATCTGGCACTTTCAGGCCAGATTCAGCGGCGTGGTCAGCGTAGTTCAAACCAATGGCGATGAACTTTGACGATTTGTTGACGCAAGCACCAATGCGGGGGCGGCCACGCACCAGCGGCAGTTTTTCGATGTTGATTTTCTTGAGCTTGGCCAAAGCTTTTGGCGTGATGTTTGTGCCATCAATATCGCTGATATGGGCCGACAGATCGCGGATGCGGCCTGCGCTATCGAGGATGCCTGGTTTTTCTTTGCCGATTTTGCCGTAACGAAGGAGTTTCATTTTCTAATCCCATTTATTGGCCGACTCATGCCAGCGCGGTTCGTAGCCGGATTGTAAAATGGCAATGATTGCGTGCGGAGTCAAAAGCTTCATGGGCTCATAGGCCATATTCCGGCGTTGCTGCTCACTCACCGTTTGGTTTTACGCGATTTTGCAGGGGCATCGGGGGGTGGCAAGACGTGCGTTGGGATTGGCATGATAAGATTATGGCGGCCCACCTTGGTGATGTCAGTTTCACCACAAAGCGCCATCGTAGTGTCGAGTTCCTTTTGGATGATTTCGATGGCGCGGGTGACACCTGCTTCACCTGCAGCACCCAAGCCATAGATATAAGCTCTACCGATATAAGTTCCCTTAGCGCCCAGAGCCATGGCCTTCATCACATCCATGCCAGTTCTGATGCCTGAATCAAAATGGACTTCGATTCTGTCACCTACTGCGTCGATGATTGGGCCTAACATATCGATCGTGGCAGATGCGCCATCGAGTTGGCGTCCGCCGTGATTGGAGACGATGATTGCGTCTGCACCCAGATTGGCTGCAATTTTCGCGTCTGCAACATCATTGATACCTTTAAGGATCAACTTCCCATCCCAAAGCTTGCGGATGAAATCGACAGAACTCCAATCGAGCGATTGGTCAAACTGGTGGTTGGCCCATTCATTGAGCGAGGCGATATCGCCCACACCACTGGCATGGCCTACGATGTTTCCGAATTGACGGTTTTTGGTGGCCAACATGCTCAGGCACCACGCGGGCTTGGTCATCATATTGAGGATGTTTGGCAAGGTTAGTTTTGGTGGCGATGACAGGCCGTTCTTCACATCCTTGTGGCGCTGGCCTAGAATCTGCAAATCGAGGGTGAGCACAAGGGCTGAACATTTTGCAGCTTTGGCTCTGGCCACAAGGCGCTTGGAGAACTCACGGTCACGCATCACATAGAGCTGGAACCAGAAGGGCTTATCCACATGCTTTGCTACTTCTTCGATGGAGCAGATGCTCATGGTGGAGAGGGTGTACGGAAGGCCAGCCTTTTGTGCCGCACGGCAGCTGTGAATTTCACCATCAGCATGTTGCATTCCACCTGAGCCAATGGGTGCAAAGGCAATTGGCATGGCTACTTCTTCGCCAACCATTTTGGTTTTGAGTGTGCGGCCATCAATATTCACAGCCACGCGCTGGCGCAGTTTATATTTGGCGAAGGCCGCCGAATTATCCAGATAGGTGCTGGTGGTGTAAGAACCTGTATCGCAATAGTCATAAAACATCTTCGGCACGCGGCGCTGATAAATTTGACGAAGGTCTTCAATACTGGGGACTTTGGCAAGGTTCATAGGAGGCGCTCACATTTCTTTGGGGAAAATGAATAGCGCAGCATTTAGAACTTGCCAATCACATTCAAGAACACGCCTTGGTCATTGTGGCTAAGATCGCGCAGATCATCTGAGAAGGTTCCGAAATTATAGCCCACACCAACTTTGAAATTATCGTTGAATTGGCGATAGATCGCGGCCAGCGCGCCAAGATCGGTGGTGGATGCAGATGGCGACCACAAAACCCGGCCCTCTAAAACGGCGTCCCATTCCTTGACGATGTGAAAGTCAGCTCTGGCGATGACCAAATGGGCAGAGGAAACTTCCCAGTCTGTGGCTCCGCGGTCTTTGGTTTGGCCAATGCGAAAGCCATATTTGCCACCAATGTTTAAGTTCTGGGTTAGATCATAACTTGCATCAATGGAGAAAATATTCGACGACTGCGAGGGGCTTGATGTTGTGCCATCGACGCCCACTTGGCTGCCACCTGGATTATCAAACACATAATTATATTGCAGCAGCGCGTTGATACTGTCACTGGCAAATGGCCGATAGGCAAAGCCAAATGTGCCATCAATATATTCGCCGTCGCGCGTATCTTCTGTGGCATCGGCGATTACAATATCTAGCTTGCCAAGGGCGCGCCAGTCTTTCGACATTTTTGCGCCGAAGCCTGCTTGTGCAAGGTAGGCGGTGATTTCGCTGGTGCCATCATCGCTGGCATCAAAGCGGGCCTCGCCTTTTAGTTTTGCGTCAAACCCAGATTCGGTTTTGTATGCTACTGAAACTGATGCGGCCTGGCGGTGGAGGTCTTGGTTTTTCAAAAGCGTTGTTGGGTTTACCGTGTTGTCATAGACGCGGCCAATTTCGGTCGAGCCATCAATCATCCATTCGGCGCTTGGGGTGTAGGTGACGCCGTAAGTTTGAGTTATGGCGCGGCGCAGGCCGAAGAGATCAAAATTATCTTCACCACGTGCGGCCCACTCTTGGCCAAAGCGCTTGTTCGCGCCAACACTAATTGATCCCAGATCAGAACCTTGCAATGCATAGGGTGTACTCGAAGATGTATCGCGGAAGGCGTCCAGGCGATAGCCAATGTAGTATCGATCATCGGCGTTGGGTTCATAGCTCAGGGCGGCAGTGGCATCGAGGCCCTGATTTCCTTTCGAGATTTCGCCTGATGCAGAAACTTTCTCGGTGAGTTTGGTTTTCCCACCAACCCCAACGCGATGGTCTTTTGACATGCTGCCCGTGCGCGTGACTGTGCCTTGGCCGAAGACATAGGCCTGCTTGGTCTCACTCCATGTATAAATCAATTTACTGCCAAGATCGGCACGGTGGCCCTGCTCGGCTGTGGCTGAAGTTGAACCAGATTTGTAGGTGTGGCGAGCATAGGGTTCGACAGACCAGTGATCATCTATGATGCGATTTAATCGCGCATCAATCTGACGGTTGTGTTGGCCTTCGTTCACTAGCGATTCACTGTATGTGCCGTTGACTGTTGTTTTGTCGGCCACTTTGAAGTCCGCGGTGGCACCCCATGTTTGGCTGGTTTTTGCGGCTTGTTTGTCCAGTGAGGCAAAACCTGCATTGTAACGTTCGTAAAGTGCTCCGACATGACCCTGCACCCCACCGTTGGTTAGATCTTCAAGGGCAGCACCTGCTTCAAGGCGATAAGCATTGGCGATTTTTCCAACTGCGCCAACTGAGGCATTGGTTTGCAGGCTTAAACCGCCATCGGCCGAATAATTGGAGCCAAAACCTGGACCATCAGAGGAAGCGAACTCTGCTTGCACATATGTATCCTTGGTTTTTTGGATTCGAATATCGGCGCCATAAATTCTCTGGTCGGCATCTTGAGTATTTTCTGTCATGCCGGAAACGCCGAGGCGCACATGATCGCCAGCCCAAACTTGCGCTCTGCCACCGGTGATATAACCGCCCGCATCCAACAGCACTGGCGTATATTCATAGCGGGCCACGAGATAGTTTTCGCTGCCAGACGACGTGGTGGACGCGAGTGGATTTCGCAATGTGACCACACCCAACACATAGTTGATGTCATAGTCAGTGCGATAGGTGAGTGTTCGGCGTTCTACCACCCAGCCCGTTACTGAATTGCGGGTTTCGATAATCAGAGATTCAGTGCCTGCCGTGATGTCCTGATGTTTAAGGAAATAGGCAGAACCACCCGTGCCACGGAAAATATCATGGCCGGGCACTGTGCTCGGCTGAGCTGCATAAACATCTAAACTGCGCTTGGCCGCACCATCGCTGGTCACCGATCGCGAGCGATATACAGCATTCGCACCATAAAGGGCTCTTGCACTTTGCATGAAATGTGAACCAGATATTGCGGTACGGAAATTGCCCCACATCACCGAACTTGGACCATTTTCTAAGCGCACATAGAATTTGCCATTGGTGGGGGCATCATTAACGGCCGTCGAGTCATCGCCATAGATTGGATAGTATGCGTTAGGGTCAATGCGCTTCAAGGCGGCTTGCGGGTCTTTGCCATCGAGGCCTTTGAACATATTTTTCAAACTGCCTTCGCCCGTGTCAGCGGCAGCGGTTAGGATATATTTGCCCTTGATTTTGCCTTTGAGATAAAATGCCAAACGGCCTCTGGTCCAGATGCCGTCGAACTCATCGCTGGCGGTGGATTGAATGACGTCTGGGTTGAAGTTGTGTCCGGCGGTGAAATCGGCCAGTGCCACATAGAACCATTCCGTGGCTGGGATTTCCATATCGCGGGTAAAATCCAAACCTACGCCGTCTTGCTTTACACTGATATCAATTACATGTTTGCCGGTTGGGAAAATGCGCTGGACAACGAAGTTGTTGTCTGCGTCCACTGGCACAGGTTCGCCGGCCACAGTAACCTCATGGCCTTCTGGAATATTTTTTCCGTAGACTGTTACTGCACCACCAAACACTGAGATATTGCGAAAGGCCGTGCGATCTTCACCGTAGCCTGGAGCGTTCGCGTTTTTGACGGCGGTGCTGAGCGGCAAATTGCTGTTGGATTTTGCCAGCGGTAAAGGCAGAGTTTCATCATAGCGGCCTTCTGCATCATAAACCCGCAACACATAAGTCATGTCATTGGGTGCAGACTCACGCATGGTCCATTCGGCGGCACCCAGCTTGCTGATGGGGACTAAAGCTATTTGCTTTTTTGTTGCTTGGTCGAGGATGCGAATTTCGCCGCGCGTGACCCAAGCGGCATAGTTCATGCTGGCAAGGAAGCGAATGGTTTCGCCAGGTTTGAAATTAACCCGCATGGGAAAAGTTGAAACGTTCAAAATCGGATGAACGCCGAGGCCATCAAATTTCACTTGAATATCGGCTTGTTCAACTGTTGTGGTGGCGGCGCTGCTGTCAATCAGTTCGCCATCAATGCTGATGGCGAATGGCACATCATCTTCTGCTTGGGCAATGCCTATGGTCAGCGCAATTGCGGCGGCGGCGCAGACGGTGCGAAGGAATTTGCTGCGCATTATCTGCCACCCTCAACACTGGTGGTGACAGACAAGGCATAGGCCCGTTTCACGCTGGTCCAGGCATAGATAATCGTTTCTTCCACAGCGCTCACTCTCGCCTTTACAAGTTCGGCAGACTCTCCCTTGCTATGGTAAACAATGTGTAAACTTGACGGCTTCTTGGCCAAGACATCCATGAGTTTATCGAGGCCTGCGGCCCACTTGGTTTTGAGATCTATGCTGCGCGGATCAAAGGCTTTGTCGCTGAGGTCAAGTTTTACGGCGCGCGGTGCGGTGGCTTTACCGGTAGCAGCGCCGAAGTTAAGTTTTACAGCTTTGCCCTTGGTCACACGCACATCACGCGGGTTTTCTGTGGTGAGTTTATAGCCCTCTGGCAAGCTTCTGGTGTCAAGTTTCAAAAGATAGTTCGAACCAATTTTCGAATCCGGTACGGCAGCACATGGCACGTGGTAGCGGCCTTCAGCATCGGTGGTGATCAATACGCCATTGAGGGTGACAACGCGCACGCCGGGCAAGCCTGGCTCACCATTATCCATGTAACCGTTGGAATTTAGATCGTCGAAGACAAGGCCGGTGATGTCGCTGCAATCAAAAACGGCTTCGATGGCAATGGTGACTATGGACTGGGCTTTGGCGACTACAAATCCGGTGAGCGGATCGGTGAGCGTTGCGTTATTGACAAACTTGCCGCCCGCCAGCGTGGTGGAGGCCAGAAGTTTGAGCTTTATCGTGATCTTGCCAGATACAGGTGTGAGCGCTGGGAAATCTAAGCTGCGATCATCAATGACGGGTGCGAAAGCTGCCCCGTTGACCGAGGCCGAACCTGCAACATAGCCAAATTCAGCAGGCATGATATCTGTGATGAGATAGCTGCTGGCAGAGAGGTTAGAGGCCGTGATTGTGTAGGTTACGACTTCACCGCGTTTAACTTCGTTTTTGTTAGCCGTTTTAGTGAACACGGGTGCTGGTAGCGAGACTGGCGTTAATGTTGCGTCATTGCCGTCAAGTGCAGATTCGTCTGAGTCATCTTCTACAGGGGCACCAACTGTTGGGCTCGCAGAAACATGGGCTTGGTTGCTCACAAACCCGGCTAACGCATCTGGCAAAGTGATTTCATGTTCAGCGGTGAAATAAGTGCTGTTGCTGGTGCCCAGAGGGAGGCTCGCCAAGATGCCAGACGCTGGCAATACGCTGGCGTTGGTATCAGTTAGAGTGACCGCTGTGAGATCAGCATTGCCAGTATTCGTGACTTCAAATTCATAGACAATAATATCGCCAACGTCAGTGATGCCATTGTTATTTCTGTCGTCGATGTTTTTGACTTTCTTGACGAGTGCAATGTTTGGCACTGTGGAAAGCGGCACATGGGTTGGTCCGTCAGATGCGTTGCTAACATCGTCGGAAATATCTGTGACAATGCCTTGCCCAGGTGGTGGCAGTGCCAATGCAGTGCTGCGCTGGGCTAACGGAGCGCGCGCCGCCACAGGATAGTAGGCTGCAATTGAAGCGATATTATCCACAAAGCCAGCAAGGAAATCGGCCGGGGTTATAAGATGGGTCGCGGTGAACGTGGTTTGGTCAAGCGCATTTGGAGCAAGACTTGCCAGCGGGCCGCCAGCCAGCACCGCATTGGTATCGGTCAAGGTGATGGTGTTGAGGGTGATGTTGCCGGTATTGGTAACCTTGAACTTGTAATGGATGATGTCATTCGTATCAGTCACGCCATTGGGCTGAGTATCTTCGATATAATCAACGGTTTTGACGAGGGCGATAGAAGCCGAATTGGTGAAGTAAGCCAATGTTGGCTCGTTTTCAGCATAGCTATTATCGTCGGAATCATCGGTCACTTCGGGGCGGGCCGTTGGTGTGCCATGTGCCGTGGCTTGATTGGACAGGAAGCCTGCGGTTTGATCTGCCACTTGAATTATATAGCTTGCCGTGAAGGTTGTGGTGTCTTCATTGCCTGCGGGCAACACGCTGATATGGGGGCCTGCAACTGCAACAATTGGATCAATGATGAAGACATCGTTCAGCGGCAGGTTCCCGGTGTTCTTTACCGAGAATTTGTAAGTGACTGTGTCGCCCGCATCGATGACGTTGTTTGAATTGGTGTCGAGAATGGCATCTATGGTTTTGATGAGTGCAATGGCAGGCAGCGGCTGGATTGCTGTAACTGTGGCATTGTCGCCATTGGGGGATGCGTTGTCAGAGTAATCTTGCACAGCAACACCAACTGGCGGCGATGCATTAACTACAGCGCGATTGGTGACACGGCCCGCAATTACATCGGCAGGGGTTATCACATAAGTTGCGGTAAATGTTGTGTCGTCGTAGGTGAGCGGATCAAGTTGCGCCAAGGTGCCTATAGGCCCCACAATGTTTGGCAATGGATCTGTAATGGTGATGTTATTCAGTGTGACGTTGCCTTGGTTTTCCACCCTGAAGGCAAAAGTTATGGTGTCGCCTGCATCATTGGTTGTGCTGCCATTGGTATCGGTGATGGTGCTGGATTTGATCAATGAGATCGTAGCCTGTGGCGCAATTGTAACTTGTGTATCGCCATCTTGGATGAGCGAAATTGG
>JANOUE010000187.1:0-7620 GCA_031416755.1 Hyphomicrobiales bacterium | reverse complement strand
CGATCCGAAGATGCATAAGACAAAAATATTTTAGCTGGCTTATTCATTTCAATGCCCTTTTGGTTACTTCGTTAAGATAGACATCAATGCTGTTAATTTCTACAATATTTTTGGAACCAAGGAAACCCTTTCCACCTCTATCTTTGTCGAGGTCAGCTAACGTGATCCCGTAAAGCACTGCTACCACTCTTAAACCGAGCGCTCGCGCGGCTCCGATTTCTATCCATACCCAATTTCGATCCGCAGACCAAGGTGTCAAAAGCGCAACTAATTCACTACACTTTGGCAATTCTTTAAATATGCGCTCTTCAATATCATCGCCTTTTGCAATGTCAAAAACGTCGATGAAAGCTTCACAGTTACAATCGTCTTTGAGCCGCTTGGCGATTTGCTCGGCAACCCATTTATCCGTCCATCCGTGTGACACAAATATACGATAAGGCTTGCTCAATGATTTAGTCGCCATAATTCAATGCTATCTACAACTCGCATTGACTGTCAAATGATAATGTAGAGCACGACAAAAATTGCTTTGGCTTCACTGAGTATTCAACGACGATATTCAATCGTCAAAGCGTCTCCAATTCATCAATCAATCCTGAAATCACGCTCAGCCCCTTTTGCCAGAACTGTGGATCGGTGGCATCCAATCCAAACGGCTTCAACAATTCTGAATGATGCTTCGTGCCACCGGCTTTCAGCATATCAAAATATTTTTCCTGAAACCCAGCTTCGCTTTCACGGTAGCGCGCATAAAGTGAATTCACCAAACAATCACCAAATGCATAGGCATAAACATAGAATGGCGAATGGATGAAATGTGGAATGTAAGTCCAGAATGTTTCATAACCCGGGCCAAATTCAATCGCATCACCAAGACTCTCGTGCTGCACCTCCATCCACATTTGATTTATCTGATCAGGGGTTAACTCCCCTTCGCGCCGCGCGGCATGAACTTTGCGTTCAAACGTATAGAAAGCAACTTGGCGCACCACCGTGTTGATCATGTCTTCAGCTTTAGACGCGAGCAAAATTTTGCGCGCAGCTTTGTCTTTGGTCTCGCGCAACAAAGCTTGAAACGTTAACATCTCACCAAACACCGAGGCAGTCTCCGCCAAGGTAAGCGGTGTGGAAGCCATCAACGCACCTTGATCGGCCGCAAGCACTTGGTGCACGCCGTGGCCTAATTCATGTGCAAGCGTCATCACATCACGCGTCTTGCCCAAATAATTCAGCAACACATAAGGATGAGCTGATGGCACGGTGGGGTGAGCAAATGCACCAGGCGCTTTGCCGGGTCGCGTTGGCGCATCAATCCAATTTTTGTCGAAGAAATCTTTGGCAATTGCAGCCATCTCTGGCGAAAACGCGCCATATGCTTTCAGCACCAGAGCCTGCGCATCGTTCCACTGCACTTCGCGTGTATCTTCAGCTGGCAGAGGCGCATTGCGGTCCCAGTGCATCAATTTATCTTTGCCCAGCCACTTCGCCTTCATTTTATAATAGCGGTGTGAAAGCTTTGGATAAGCCTCACGCACAGCAGCAACCAAAGCATCAACCACGGCTGGCTCTACACGGTTGGAAAGATGCCGCGCTTCGGCAATATCTTTAAACCCGCGCCAGCGATCCGAAATTGCTTTATCCTTCGCCAATGTATTGGTGATCAGTGTAAACAGTTTGATGTTTTCACCAAAGGTTTTAGCCAGAGCCAGTGAGCCAGCCTTGCGCTGCGCTTCATCAGCGTGCTGCATCAAATTGAGAGTGGGCTCGAGAGTGAGTTCTTCGCCATCAACCTGAAAGCGAAGCCCAGCCATGGTCTCATCAAACAAACGATTGAATGCGCCAAATCCAGTCTGAGATTTTTCGAGAAATAATTGCTCAATCTTATCTTCAAGCTGAAAGGGCCGTTCCATGCGCAAATTCACAATCCACGGACGATAATGAGCCAATGACGGAACCTGCATAGATTTTTCCAGCGCAGCATCATCGATCAAATTCATCTCAAGTTCAAAGAACAACAATCCACTGGAAACATCAGTGATCTTCGAACTCACATCGCCATAAAATTTAGACCGCGCAGAATCACTGGTGTCACCCACATAATAAAGCTGCGCATAAGAGCCGATGCGCCCAATCAAATCGGAAAGTTTTTCATAGTCGCGCACAGCGGAAGCTAAGGATGCACCATCCAATCCCGCCAATTTGCCGTTATATCGCGTGGCAAATGCCAAGGCATCGGCCCCACTCGCTTCCAGATCAGCCTTGAATGCACTTGAATCCGGGCCTTCATAGAGATCGTTGAGGTTCCATTCTGGCAAATTTTCAAGTTTTGGAGCAAGCGACATAAATAAATCCTTTCACAGCGAAAATCAGCATATGGCCTAGGTTTACTGGGAAAACAACCAAACGGCACAACATACTAAACCAAAAACCCACTCATATGTTCGAAAATGCGATAGGTTGTTAAGGAGGCTTTTACCACTCTCCTTCACAAATGCATTCAACAAGTGGCCAGTCAGGTCCGAGAACTGATGAGTGAGTGAACCCAAGCGAATGACGTCCCGCGTTCTAATCGTAGAAGACGAACCAGCCCAACGCCGCATCTTGGAAGAGATGGTCAAACGTTTTGGTTTTGAAGTTCACTTGGCCGAAAACGGCTTGAAAGCCCTCGAAGTTCTGAGCACTCCAAATGGTACTGCCATTGAACTTGCTATTCTTGATTTGATGATGCCTGGCATGGGCGGTCTCGAGTTTTTGGAAAGACTGCAAGCTATCCGTGGTGATCTCAAAGTCATCGTGCAAACCTCGCAAGGTTCCATCGAAACCGTCATCAAAGCCATGCGTGCTGGCGCCGATGATTTCGTTGTAAAACCAGTCTCGCCGGAACGTTTGCGTGTATCAATTCAAAACCTTCTCAAAGTCAGCGCCCTCACCGAAGAGGTAAAACGCCTCAACAAGAAAGTTTCTGGCGCACTCACATTTGGTGATCTAGTGGCCTCATCGCCTGCCATGGCCAACGTGATCCGGCTTGGCCGCCGAGGTGCTCAATCCAACATACCAATTTTAATTGAAGGCGAATCAGGCGTAGGCAAAGAAATGATTGCGAGAGCCATTCAAGGCGAAAGCGAGCGAGTGGGCCGCCCCTTTGTGGCAGTGAATTGTGGAGCCATTCCTGAAAACCTCGTTGAATCGATTTTGTTCGGTCACGAAAAAGGCTCCTTCACCGGTGCCACCAACAAACATCTCGGCAAATTCCAGGAAGCCGATGGCGGTACATTATTCTTGGATGAGGTGGCGGACTTGCCACTGGATATGCAAGTGAAACTGCTTCGCGCCATTCAAGAAGGCGAGATTGACCCGGTAGGCTCGCGCAAATCGGTGAAAGTTAACATCCGCCTTCTCTCTGCCACCAACAAAAATATGATTGAAATGGTCAAAGCCGGAAAATTTCGCGAAGACCTTTATTACCGTCTGAATGTCTATCCGATCATGGTGCCGCCATTGCGTGATCGCAAAGAAGATATTCCAGCTCTGGTCAATCACTTTATCACTAAGCTTTCCGCCGAAGAAGGCCGTAAAGTTCACGGCATCACTTCTGCTGCTTTGCAAATGTTGCAAATCTATGCCTGGCCCGGCAATGTACGCCAAATTGAAAACACCGTTTTCCGCGCCATCGTTTTGTGTGAAACCGACACGCTAGACATCCAAGACTTCCCACAAATTGCCGCTTTAGTTGATGGCTTTGAAGTCAAAATTCCACCTGCTCCCATTCCGGAACCACATACGTTGCGCAGGCCAGATGGAAATAACCAAGTTCAGGTGCGCATAACGCCAGGCCAAGTGAGCGATGGCAATGGCATTGGTGTTTCAATCGTCACCGACGGCGGCCATATTCGCACTTTGGAAGAAGTCGAAGCAGACATGATCAAACTCGCTATGCACCGTTATCGCGGTCAAATGTCTGAAGTGGCACGCAAATTGGGCATAGGCCGCTCAACTCTGTACCGCAAAATGAAGGATTTAGGCCTTGAAGAGGCAGTTGGGTAACACTGCTATAATATTTTCAGAATCCCCCTTCACCACCATTGTATTGACACAGAGCAGCGTATATTTAGCGCGCTGACTGTAGGGGAAAAGTTTATGCCGCGTATCGTTCCGAAACTCATTTGCGGCTTAGCTGCGTTGGCGCTCTTTGCGAGCGTGGCCGACGCGGAAACTGTCAAAGTCTACAAAAAACGCCGTGGATTTTTTGAAACCCTCTTTGGTGCGCGAACCGATTACCAACCACGCCCCATAGTTTCTAACGACGGCAAAATCATCCGCCTCAAGAAATATGATGTTGCAACACCCCGCCGCCCTGCCTTTGACGTGTTCGGCAACCGCCTAGAATACAAAGGCAAGAAAAAATATAGCACCAAGAAAGGCGTGGACATTGTTAACGGCTATAGCCAGCGCAAGGCAAAGCTAAAGATAATACCAGCTGTGGTTCGCGAATATGCTGAGCCTGAACCATTGCCCGGCTTGGGCATGGGAACAATTGCATATCAGCCGCCATTGGTCGTTGCGGTTTTTGACCCCGCTTTTTCAAAGCTGCAAACTGAATCAACTGAAACTGAAGCCGTTCGCCTATCACTTGCTGATAGTGCGACCAACATCCGCGCTGTCGATGCTGAGCGCAAAGCCGTTCTGTCCCTCTATAGTTCCAATGGTTTCAAGCCGCTCTGGTTCAAAGATGGCCACATTACTGAGCGTGCGTCCCAAGCTCTAAAAATCTTGTCGCGGGCTGGCGAAGAAGGTTTAGTACCTGCCAATTATTTGCCACCTGTTTTGTCAGATTTTGAGAATGCTGACAGCCAGCTTGCAGGTGACATTCTGAAACTGGCCCAATTTGATGTGGGCCTCTCTGCTCGAGTTTTAAAATACGCCCGTCACCTCTCAGGCGGCCAATTTGATCCGGCTCGCCTGTCTCTTTATAATGATATAAAAACCAGCCCGGTTGACGCAGCTTCCGCACTTAAGGTTATGGCCCATACACCTTTCCTTGAAAGCTACCTTGCTGGTCTAGGGCCAATTCATCCGCAATACGCAATGTTCAAGAAAGCTTTGAACGAGCTTGCAACTCCCTCTCAACCCGCGGCGCAGCTTGCTGAGGGCCCGCGCGTAAAGCTTGGAAAAACTGATCCTCGCATCCCTAGTATCCGTGCAAAGCTCCAACTCTTGGGACATTTAACCGCAGAAGATGCTGCCAATAATAACGAACAGCTTTTAGACAAGCCCCTTTCTGAAGCACTCAAGAAATTCCAGTTGGTCAATAAAGTTAAAGCCACTGGCAGTGTAGATGCAGCAACGATTCAGGCCTTCAACACAGATCGCAGCGAGAACAACCGCCAGCGCATGATTTACAGCATGGAGCGCCTGCGCTGGTTGCCAAAGAATTTGGGCGCGCGGCATGTCTTCGTCAATGTGGCCGCATTTGAAGTCAATGTCATGGAATCCGGCAAGTCCATCTGGCAAAGCCGGGTGATTGTTGGCAGGCCAATGACCCAAACCAACTCATTCTATGATACCATGGAAACTGTCGTCTTCAATCCGACTTGGGGCGTTCCAGCCTCGATCATCGTCAATGAATATGGCCCGAAAAGCCGCAAAGACCCCAGCTATTTGGATCGCCAAGGTTTCAAATTGGTTGATTCCAAGGGCAAACCCATTTCATCGCGCAATGTCGATTGGTGGGGCATGGGCCAATCTCCAACCTTTGGCGTGCAACAGCCATCAGGTGACGGCAATGCATTGGGCGAAATCAAATTCCTCTTCCCCAATACCCACTCAATTTATATGCACGACACACCAAGCCGTAACTTATTTAACGAATCACTGCGCGCCTTCAGCCATGGCTGCGTGCGTGTGCAGAACCCCCGCGAATTTGCCGAGGTTCTCTTGGGCTGGGATGCAAACAAAGTTGTCGAAAATATAGCATCCGGCGATAGCCATTCCGTCAGCCTCACGCAAAAAACGCCGGTTTACCTTACGTATTTTACCGCGTGGCCAAATGCCGAAGGAAAAATCGTCTATTATGATGATTTTTACGGCCGCGACGCAAGCATGGCCAAGGCTTTTGCTTATAATCCATCGGCTAAGCCAAGGATTTTCAACGATAAAATCGTTGAAAATGGGACAATTGCGGGTAGTTTGAATCAAAATTGAACACTTTAAACTCCCGTTAAGCACATTCTGGCACAATGGGTTAACAATGTAGCTGCCTCATAGTGGCCGCAATCTTGTTGGATGTCCCATCTGGGTCTAGAGTGGCTGGTTCTACTCATACCGAGACGGAAAACGTGGTGAGGGTCGGGTTTTCCGCCCGGTGTGTGTAGAGTATGGGGATGAGTTTATTGGGCGCGGATCAACGTCAGAAGCTAACTGTGCGAATTAGGAATGCCTTGGTTGCAACAACCATTGTGGCGAGTCTGTTGGTTGGAGATATGGCCCTTTTGGGCACAGCTTCGGTCGCTGCCGGTGAAACCCGCACAATTCAACTTTACCATGTTCACTCACGCGAAAGCCTGAATGTGACCTACATGAAAAATGGCCGTTACGTGCCATCAGCCATGAAGCAAATCAACCGTTTGTTGCGCGATTGGCGTCGCAATGAAACCATTACCATTGATCCTGAAACCATTAATCTGGTGTGGGAACTGCACGAAGATTTGGGATCACATCGCCCTGTGAACATTGTCTCCGGCTATCGTTCGCCCAAAACCAATGCCTTCCTAAAGCGCATTGGCCGCAACGTCGCCAAGAAAAGCCAACACATGTCTGGCAAAGCAATCGATTTCTATTTCCCAGATATTCCTACACTAAAAATCCGCAACAGCGCCTTGGTGCGCAAAGTGGGTGGAGTTGGCTACTATCGTTCGTCTGGTGGCCCAACTGGGTTCCTGCACGTTGACTCAGGTAATGTACGCCATTGGGGACCAGCCATCAGCAATTCGCAAATGGCGCAAGTTTTCCGTGAAGGCTCCAAAACCGTGGGCCGCCGCATGCGCTTGAACAAAGGCAATGATAACACTATTGCCCCAGAAGATTCTGGCAATGGCGGTGGTTTGGTTGCTGCAATTTTCGGCAAGAAAAAACCTGCACCTGTTGCAACCCAACAAGTAGCTGTGGCTGAAGAACAAGCTGTAGATGCGGCAGCAGCATATGTTGGCAGTGAAGATGATTTGGCAGATTTGGCTGGAGACGCAGCCGTCGCGCCAACTGCCGTTGCGCCATTCAAATCAGGTAAACCAGTAACTGCTGCAATCGTTCCACCGACGCCATCAGTTACCAAAGAACAAGCTGCAAAGCTCGATGCAATAGCAGCAGATGCTGCAATTCCAGATGAACCACAAGTGGCTGAGCTTGTGCCCGAAGAACCACTGGTGCGCCAAGGTTATCCTGTGCCAAAGCCACGGTTGAAACCAGTTGATATTATGTTGATGGCTGCTGCCAACATCAAAAGTGTTCGCATTTCTGCAGCAAGCGGCGGCCCGCCAGATCTTTCCGGAAACAGCAAACCATCACCCGTAGCTGACGGCCTTTCGACTGTCATGGAAGCAGCTTCGATGATTGAAGAACCAG
>JANOUE010000186.1:0-8570 GCA_031416755.1 Hyphomicrobiales bacterium | reverse complement strand
GCTAGCGCCTTTTTCACAGCTTCCACCATCTCACCCTCAGCCACAGCAAATTGTGCCAAGCGCTGCGAGGCATATTCTTCGTGGGATGCAATTTCGGATGCGAGTTCAGAACCACGGCGCAAATCTTTGATCATCACTTGGCCTTGGGCTTTTTCTTCACCGCCTTGAATGATCACCAAGGGGGCATTGCGCTTATCGGCATATTTCATCTGCGCCTTCATGCCCGCCGTGCCCACATACATTTCGGCCCGCACGTCAGCTTTGCGAAGTTGCTGAACCATTTTCCAATAATCGCCTTGACGTTCCTTATCCATCACAAGAACAACGACGGGAGCAAGCGTATCCGATGCTTTGTTTTTCTTGAGATGTTCGAGTGCCGAATAAAGCCGTGACACGCCGATGGAAAATCCGGTGGCTGGAACTTGTTGGCCGGTGAAGCGGGCAACCAGATCATCATAACGCCCACCACCACCGACTGAACCGAAGCGCACAAGCTTGCCGTCTTCATCGGTTGTTTCCATGAGAAGTTCGCATTCAAACACCGGGCCAGTGTAATATTCGAGGCCACGGACTACGGACGAGTCATATCGGATGCGATCAGTGGCGTAGCCAGATGCGTCAAACATATCTTGCATGGCTTGCAGATCGGCCAACCCTTCTTCGCCATTTTTACTGCCCGAAACAAATTCGGTATCAAGTTTGGTGGCTGTTGCAAAAGCTAGGCTTGCTTTGATTTGTTTTTCAGTAAGCCCTGCACCTTTTGTGAAGTCGCCTGATTCATCTTTGCGCCCGGCACCTAAGAGAAGTGCAACGCCCTGCTCGCCCAAACGATCCAGCTTATCTAAAGCGCGCAGCCATGTGAGTTTTACTTCATCGCCAATTTCAAATTTTTCTGTGAAGCCATCAAGAATTTTCCGGCTGTTCACTTTCATCACATAATCGCCACGCGCAATCCCCAGTGCCTCCATCGTATCGGCGGCCATCATGCAGACCTCGGCGTCGGCGGCGGGGTTGGCTGAGCCTACGGTGTCGGCATCGAATTGCATGAATTGTCTATAGCGTCCGGGGCCGGGCTTTTCATTGCGGAACACCCAGCCTTGGCGATAGCTTCTGAAGGGTGTCGGCAGTTTTTGGGCGTTCTCAGCCACATATCGCGCTAACGGTGCTGTAAGATCATAACGCAGCGATAACCACTGATCAGCGCGATATGGAGACAAATCGCTTTCATCGTCCTGAAATGAGAACACGCCAGCATTCGGCCTATCTTGATCGGGCAGAAATTTGCCTAAGGCTTCGGTATATTCCACGAAGGGCTGCTCGACGGGTTCAAAGCCATAAGACTCGTAAACCCCTTGAATGGTGGCCAGCATGGCGCGGAGGCCGCGAATTTCATCCGGCCCCACATCACGAAAGCCCTTGGCCACGCGGGCTTTGGGTTTGAAAGTTTTTTTCGAGTCTGCGCTCATTACCAATCTCACTTATGTGGGCTATTGCACAATTCACAACTTGTTTCCACCGACCCTTCGAGGCTCACAAACGTTCGCACCTCAGGGTGAGGGAACTTAATATGTCCCTCACCCTGAGGCGCCCACGACGTGGGCCTCGAAGGGTTGGTGGCCATGAGTTCCAAATTTTGCAATGGCACCTTATTTGCCGAGGCTTCTAGTGCATGAGAATGGTGGGGGCAAGGTTCTCCGATTTTCCGCTTGTGAAAGGGTGCGAATTCCCCTAAAAGCCATCTTACGAAATTCACTCACATAGCTGCGCAAGCAGAAAATGAGAGTGGGTCCCGCGAGGGGCCCGCTTTTTTTGTTTGGAACGATAGGAATGACTGAAGCAAGATTATCACGAGAAACTGGCCCGGCGGCGCGCATTGCGGCGATGGCGGAGCCTGTGCTCGATTCGATGGGCTTTCGGCTGGTGCGGGTTAAAATGTTTGGCAACACCGTACAAATTATGGGCGAACGGCCAGATGGTACGTTTTCCATTGGCGACTGCGAAAAATTCAGCCGTGATTTTTCGCCGATGATGGATGTGGCCGATGTGATTTCGGCCAAATATATGTTGGAAGTTTCATCGCCTGGCATTGATCGGCCCCTCGTGCGTGCCGGTGATTTTGAAGCTTGGGCGGGCCATCAAGTTAAAATCGAAATGGCGGTGCCGGTGGCCGGCCGCAAGCGCTTTCGTGGCGAGCTTGAAGGCTTTCACGAAGGTGAAGTGCGCTTGTTTATAGATAATCCGGAAGGTGGCATAGACCCCTTGTTGGTGGGTGTGCCCTTTGCCGATATTGCGGAAGCAAATTTGGTGCTGACGGATGAATTGATTGCTGCGGCCAAGGCCCGCCTGCCGGAGACTGCCCAAGGTGCAGTGTCTGATGGTGCCGAAATTGACGAAGATCAAATTACCGAAGTAAACGAGGAAGACGATAATGGCTAATACACCCATTTCAGCAAACAGGCTTGAGTTGCTGCAAATTGCTGATGCTGTGGCGCGCGAAAAAACTATCGATAAATCAGTGGTTTTGGAAGCGATGGAAGATGCGATCACGCGTGCTGCCAAAGCCCGTTATGGTCAGGAAAATGAAATCCGCGCCGAGATTGATCCTAAAACTGGTGAAACTCGGTTGAACCGTTTGCTGCAGGTTGTTGAAGTGATCGACAATGATGCAACGCAGATTACTTTGGTTGAAGCGGCAAAGAAAAACCCGGCCGCCCAAGTGGGCGATTATATTGCTGAACCCTTGCCGCCAATCGAGTTTGGCCGCATTGCCGCGCAAAGTGCCAAGCAGGTGATTGTGCAAAAGGTGCGCGATGCTGAGCGCGAGCGCATGTTTGCTGAATTTAAAGACCGCATTGGCGAAATTATTTCTGGTGTGGTGAAGCGCGTTGAATATGGCAATGTGATTGTTGACCTTGGACGCGGCGAAGCCATTATTCGCCGCGATGAAGCTTTGCCGCGCGAAACCATTCGCCCCGGTGACCGGGTTCGTGCCTATGTTTATGATGTTCGCCGCGAGCAGCGCGGGCCACAAATTTTCTTGTCACGCACCCATCCACAATTCATGGCGAAACTGTTCGGCCAAGAAGTGCCTGAAATTTATGATGGCATTGTTGAAGTGGTTTCCGTGGCGCGTGATCCTTCATCCCGCGCAAAAATTGCAGTGCGCTCTAAGGATAGTTCAATTGATCCGGTTGGCGCTTGCGTGGGTATGCGCGGGTCTCGCGTGCAGGCCGTTGTAAACGAACTGCAAGGCGAAAAGATTGATATTATTCAATGGTCGCCAGATGTGGCCACGTTTGTGGTGAACTCGCTTGCTCCTGCTGAAGTTTCTAAAGTGGTTCTCGATGAAGATGCTGAACGCATTGAAGTTGTGGTTCCTGATGAGCAATTGTCACTGGCTATTGGGCGTCGTGGTCAAAACGTGCGTTTGGCCTCGCAGCTTACGGGCTGGGATATTGATATTATGACCGAAGCAGACGAATCTGAACGCCGCCAAAAAGAATTTGCCATCCGCACCGCACGCTTTGTGGAAGCATTGGATGTGGATGAAACCTTGGCGCAGCTTTTGGCATCTGAAGGCTTTGATACCGTGGAAGAAGTGGCTTACGTTGACTTGAACGACATTGCCTCGATTGATGGCCTCGACGAGCAAACTGCAGAAGAACTGCAACAGCGCGCTAAAGATTATCTTGGCAAGCTTTCAGCAGAGCTGGAAGACAAGCGCAAATCACTTGGTGTGGCCGATGAGCTTCTTGAAATGGAAGGTCTAAACCCCACATTGGTGGTGGCGCTGGGCGAAGCCGGAATCAAGACAATTGAAGATTTGGCTGATTGCGCCACTGATGATTTGATTGGCTGGAACGAGCGCAAGGATGGCACGACGACGAAACACGCCGGTGCATTCACGGGCCAAGACATTTCATCGGCTGATGCGCAAAACCTGATTATGGCTGCGCGCGTGAGGCTTGGTTGGATTAAAGCTGAACCGCAAGCACCAGAAGAGGCCGCAAGCTGAACCAGGTGGAACCGGAGGCAGAGTTGGTAGACCGCATGTGCATCGTCACCCGGGTTGTGAAACCCGAGGACGAGCTTATACGGTTTGCCCTTTCGCCTCATGATGAGGTGGTGCCCGATTTGAAACGCAAATTGCCGGGGCGCGGCGTTTGGGTTTCATTAGACCGGAAAGTTCTTGGTGATGCGATTAAGCGCCAATTATTTTCCAAAGGCTTCGGCCGGCCCGCCAAGGCCGGCGCAGAATTGGCGGATTTGGTGGGCTTGCAACTCCGCAAAGAGGTTCTATCGGCTCTTTCTATGGCGCGTAAAGCCGGCTTGGCATTAAGTGGCCATATGAAGGTTGAAGAGGCTTTGAGACACGGCAATGTGCGGATGGTCTTCCACGCCAGCGATGGCTCGGTCGATGGCCGCCAGAAATTAGACCGGAAATGTGCGACAAATGTCGTAATTTTCGATTTATTTGCCAGCGGCGATTTGGATTTGGCTTTTGGCAAGTCAAATGTGATACATGCAGCCGTAGCAAACGGTGGCATGGCTGAGAAATTGCTGGATTATGCGCGAAAACTCGCGCAGTACGAGAATTTAAGCGTTACAGGATTAGGATTACAAACGGTAGCATGAGCGAAATTAGCGATAACAACGAAAAGCCAAGTGCATCGCGCGCAGGCGGAAATACGTTAAGCCTGAAGCGCCCTTCGATTGAACAATCGAAGGTGAAGCAGAATTTTGCCCATGGCCGCACCAAAACTGTGGTGGTGGAAACCAAACGTAAGCGTTTTGGTGAAGATCGCCCTGCCGCACCTGCTGGCCAAGGTCTGGTCACTTCGGCTGTGCCAAGTGCTGCACCTGTTGCTGGCGAAAAACCGAAATTTCAAGCAATCCCGCGGGTTGCCGAGTCTGCAACGCAGCGCCCGGTTTCGCCGCCACCTTCAGCCAGACCTGGAGTGGTTTTGCGCACCCTTTCTGCCGATGAACGCGAAGCGCGTGAACGTGCATTAGCTGGGTCAAAAGTTCGCGAAGCCGAAGAGCGCAAACGCCAAGTTGAAGATGCTATTCATCGTAAAGCCCAAGAAGAACAAGAAGCGCTTGATCGCTCTGCTGCGGCAAAGCGCAAAGCTGAAGATGATCTTCGCCACAAGGCTGATGATGACGGCAAACGCAAAGCCGAAGAGGCCGTTAAAAAACTTGCACCGAAAACTACCGCACCTTCAAGTGCTACACTTCGGTCTAATGATGACGAAGAAGGTGAACAACGGTCTAAAGCGCCCGCTCGAACATTTGGCGGCGTTATTAAGCGCGAAGTTAAAGTGCCGGCGCCAGTTCGCACCAAGGCTGAGGCTGATAAGCGCCGCGGCAAGCTCACACTGGCTACTGTTGGCTCGGAAGAAGAAGGTGACCGCGTTCGTTCGGTTGCTGCCTTCAAGCGCCGCACAGAGCGCCTGAAAAAGCAAGCACAAGGCTTTACCAAGCCAACTGAAAAAATGACGCGCGATATTGTTATTCCTGATGTAATTACTATTCAGGAATTGGCAAACCGCATGGCCGAACGCGCTGTGGATATTATCCGCATGCTGATGAAGCAAGGTCAGATGCACACGATCAATGATCTGATCGATGCTGATACTGCACAGATTATTGCTGAAGAAATGGGCCACCGCGTGCGCCGCGTTTCTGAAGGCGACGTGGTTGATAGCCTCGGCGCTGATGATGACATTGAAGGCTCGCAAGTGCCGCGCCCTCCTGTGGTTACAATCATGGGTCACGTTGATCATGGCAAGACTTCGCTTCTCGATGCAATTCGAAAGACCAATGTTGTAACTGGCGAAGCTGGCGGCATTACGCAACATATTGGTGCTTACCAAGTTAAGACAGACAATGGATTGGTGACGTTTATTGATACGCCAGGCCATGAAGCATTCACTTCCATGCGCGCACGTGGTGCGAAAGCCACTGATATTGTGGTGCTGGTTGTGGCCGCCGATGATGGCGTGATGCCGCAAACTGTGGAAGCGATTTCACATGCGCGTGCTGCTGGTGTTCCCATCATTGTGGCGATCAACAAGATTGACAAACAATCTGCCAATCCAACGCGCGTGCGCACGGATTTGCTGCAACATGAAATTGTTGTGGAAAGCATGGGCGGCGACACGATGGATGTGGAAGTTTCTGCCCAAAAAGGCACTAACTTGGACAAATTGCTTGAAGCGATTTTGCTGCAAGCTGAAATTCTCAATCTTAAAGCCAATCCAAATCGCGCAGCTTCTGGCCTTGTGGTGGAAGCGCAGCTTGATAAGGGACGTGGGCCGGTTGCCACGGTTCTGGTTCAGCGCGGCACCTTGAAATTGGGTGATTTGTTTGTGGCTGGTTCCGCTTGGGGCCGGGTTCGTGCTTTGATTGATGATAAGGGTAAACAAGTTAAAGAGGCTGGTCCTTCGGCGCCAGTTGAAGTTCTGGGCCTCAATTCTGCTCCTGAAGCTGGCGACAGATTCGATGTGGTTGAAAATGAAGCCCGGGCGCGTGAGATCACAGACTACCGTGAGAGAAAGCGTCGCGAAACCCGTGGCACTGGCATGGTGCGGTCTTCACTTGAACAGATGATGAGCCAGCTTAATCAATCTGGCCGTGCGGAATTCCCGGTTTTGGTGAAAGCCGACGTGCAGGGTTCTGCTGAAGCCATTGTTCAAGCGCTCGACAAAATCGGCAACGAAGAAATCCGCAGCCGCGTGGTCCATTATGCCGTGGGTGGTATTTCAGAAAGCGATATCAACTTGGCGGCAGCCTCTGGTGCTGTGGTGCTTGGCTTTAACGTGCGTGCCAACGGTCAAGCCCGTGATGCCGCACAAAAGCAGGGCATTGAAATTCGCTACTACAATATTATTTACGATCTCGTGGATGATATTAAAGCGGCGATGGGTGGCAAGCTTGCCCCTGAAATACGCGAAACATTTTTGGGCAATGCGAAAATCTTGGAAGTGTTCAACATTACCAAGGTCGGCAAAGTTGCCGGCTGTATGGTGACCGAAGGCAATGTGCAGCGTGGTGCCAAGGTGCGTTTGATCCGCGACAACGTTGTGGTCCATGACGGCGATCTTTCCACACTGAAGCGCTTCAAGGACGAAGTGAAAGAAGTGCAAAGTGGCCAAGAATGCGGCATGGCATTCGCCAATTACGAAGACATGCGCGCTGGCGATGTGATCGAATGCTTCCGCGTTGAAAAGGTGCAACGGACGCTGGCGTGATCGAGGGACATACTTCTTAAATGAGCAGAAAGCTTTTGGCGTTGGTGTTAGGGCCAATGATTTTAATAGTTCTAGGCTTTCTGTTTTTTGGAAGTTGGGGAGCAATTATTGGTTTGTTTATTGGAGTTGCTGCCGCAATTTTTATACCAATTTTCGGACTGGCCGCAAATGCATTGGGCGTAACTTCTCTTTGGTTTCTGCTGCTAATTGCAAATGCAATTCCTGGAGGTTTCTGGGCGATTAATTGTCTCGGCCGATCCTGTCCAAATTATTCACTAGAAGCGGCATTACCTCAATTTTTAGGTGCTTCATTCTGCGCTTTTGTTTATTGGAAACTTATGAAACCAGAACGAGATTTCAACTAGGTCAAATGTCATTTCGCTCTTCAAATCACGACTCTAAGAATCAATAGCGAAAAACTATCCAATGATCTCAGCCCTCTCCCACCTTACTTTCATCGTTCGTGATCTCACTAAAATGACCCGTATCATCTTAGAGGTGCTTGGCGGGTCAGAGGTTTACGCTTCGGGTGACAAGCAGCATTCGCTTTCGTCAGAAAAATTTTTTGATGTTGGAGGCTTGTGGATTGCTATCATGCAAGGTGACCCACTGCCTTCGCGCTCTTACAATCATGTGGCGTTTAAGTTTTCGGTTGAGCAGCTGGCCAAGGCCAAGTTGGCAATCGAAGCGCTAAGTCTCGACGCCCGCGAATCTCGCCCGCGTGTTTCTGGCGAAGCGCAATCGCTTTATTTTCATGATTATGATAATCATTTGTTTGAATTGCACACTGGTACGCTCGACGAACGGCTAGATGCTGATAAAAAACTGGACGAGATTTGATGGCCCATTCTTCTGCCCCTTCGCAACGCATGCTTCGTGCTGGTGAACTTATTCGCCACGCGCTTGCTGAGATTTTTCTACGGGGCGAAACCAATGATCCGGAACTGGATAAATTGACGCCCACGATTGTTGAGGTGCAGATTTCGCCGGACCTCAAAATCGCTACTGCTTATGTGCGTAGTTTGATGAGGGGCCAAGAAAAGCAATTACTGGAGGCGCTGAAGCGCAACCGCAAATATATTCGCATGTTGATGACACCAAGGCTGGCTATGAAATATATGCCTGATATTAGGTTTCGAATCGATACATCATTGGATTACGCTGGAAAAATTGACTCTATTTTGCGCAGCCCGGTGGTTAAACGCGATGTCGAGAAGGAAGATGAATAGACTCGACATGTGATTTTGAAATGATTACATTTGCAGCATATGTAATACAGGTGATGAAATGACCAAAACCATGATTTCTGCGCGGGTT
>JANOUE010000185.1:0-1813 GCA_031416755.1 Hyphomicrobiales bacterium | reverse complement strand
GAATGTCCCATAGCATCAATATAAGCCTTCAATCCAATTTCGCAAAGGGGCGCTGCTGACAGCAGTGTGTCAGCAGGTTGCAATATTTTCATGGAGGCATCATATTGAGGACATGACCACTTACACCATCAGCGGCATGACCTGCGCGGGCTGTGCGCGCAAGGTTGATGCAACTCTTAAGGCCATTGCAGCTGATGCAGTGGTTACGCTTGAGCCACCACAGGTGCGCGTGGCGAGTGCCACCGTTGCGCAGATGAATGCAGCTCTTGCGGCTGTGGGTAACTACCGGGTGAGTGATGCCGTTCCCATGTTTGTGGTTCCGACATTTGTGAAGACCTATTACCCGCTGTTCCTGGTCATTGGGCTCATCGCGCTGGCTTCGCTTTCCGCCAACTCCTTCATAGGTTGGATGATGAATTTCATGGCAGGGTTCTACATTGTGTTCGGCGCGTTCAAAATGTTGGATGTGCCAGCCTTTGCTAATTCTTATGCGCGCTATGATGTGATCGCCAAAGTCTTCAAACCTTGGGGCTATGCCTATCCGGTTGTGGAGCTGGCTTTGGGTTTTGCGTTTCTATTTAGGTATAACATGATTGCGCTGAGCTGGATTGCGCTGGTGCTAAGCTTGGTGGGAGCAATTGGCGTGATCCAATCAGTTTACAATAAAGAAACCATCCAATGTGCCTGCCTCGGCACCGTGTTCCAGCTTCCCATGTCTACTGTTACGATTGTTGAGAATCTTGGCATGGCAGCAATGGCGGCTTGGATGTTGTTTGGCTGAGCCCTAAGTAGTTGGTACAATAATGTGCTCTGGGGCCAAGCCGTTAATTTGGCGGTCAACGATCTGTTCGTAGGCGTTTTCGAGATGGCGAGTAAAAAGTGCAATGTCGAATAGTGGCACCTGATAACGCGTGTCGAGAAGCTGCTTTTTCAATGCGGTAATTTTACTTGGATGATTGGCCAGTTCGACAGCTAATCGAATAAATTCTTCATCGGTCTTTGCAATTAGCTGCGGCAAGCCTGCTGCCGTTAATATGCTTGCTGCCACGCGGCCTGCGAATGTCTCGCCGATTTTTGTCAAAACAGGTAATCCAAACCACAGCGCTTCACTTGCAGTGGTGTGGGCATTGTAAGGCCAAGTATCCAGGAAGAGATCGGCCAAACTAAGCCTCGCAAAGTGTTCGTCTTCTGGAGCTTTGTCGGCAAAAATTAAGCGCGCAGGATCGACGTTACGTGCAGCTGCTTCTTTACGCAGATTTTCTCGCGCAAATCCCTTGCCATCGAGTATCCAGAAAACACTCTCTTGGTGGAGCTTCAAAATCTCCATCCAAATAGAAAATACTGTTGGATTAACTTTAGAAATTTCATTGAAGCTACAATAGACGAATTTTGCATCAGGCAGCCCATAAGAGCTGCGGTTCTTTTCGGATTTTGCTGCTTTGCGCAACCGATCATTGGGTTGATAGCAATGTGGCATGTAGATAATTTTTTCGCCATAATCCACTTGGTGTTCGTCAGGAATTAGAACTTTGTCTGCAATAATGTAATCCATAAAATTGGGGCCCATGGTTCCGGGGTAACCGAGAAAATTGATCTGCGATGGCGCTACGCGATTGAACAATACTTCACCACGATGTAAACTTGTATATCCATTTAGGTCAATCGAAATATCTAGGGTGTGGACTCAATTGCACCAGCACCTGATTGCGAAGATGTATAGCATTGAGCGGAAGTTTGTGGCGGTTTTTTCGAAGCGGGTTGCGAGCCTTCGCATGTCTTTCATTTTGCAGAAGAAGCGCTCGACGATATTGCG
>JANOUE010000184.1:0-9172 GCA_031416755.1 Hyphomicrobiales bacterium | reverse complement strand
CGCAAAATTTCTTGGCGGCTGCCATAGTTGAAGGCCACCACCAATTTCAGTTTCGAATTTGCGGCAGTTAGCCGTTCGGCATCATCCAACATCGCAATCATCGAAGCTTCGAGTTCATCGCGCGCGCCAATGATTTTAATTTGCACGCCGGAGGCATGAAGCTCGGCCACATCTAGCCGGATAAAGCGGCGAAGCAAGTCCAACAAAAATGAAACTTCAGTATTGGGGCGCGACCAGTTTTCGGTGCTAAACGAATATATCGTCAAATATTCAATGCCAAAATCGGCAGCTGCTTTCACCGCGCGTCGCAATGCATCAATGCCGGCTTTATGACCGACTGATCTGGGCAATCCCCTTGCCGCAGCCCAGCGGCCATTGCCATCCATAATTATGGCGACGTGGCACGGTGCCGTTGCGGAAGCTTGATCAGTCACTTTAGCCAGGCCTCAAACCTGCAGAATTTCGGCTTCTTTGCCCTTCAATGAAGCTTCTATATCTTTGATTGTGTCGTCAGTCCATTTTTGCACTTCGGCTGATTTGTCTTTTTGTTCATCTTCGCTCAGCTGCTTGTTTTTTTCGAGCGCCTTTAATTGGTCCATTGCATCGCGGCGCACGTTGCGCACGGCAACACGGCCTTTTTCAGCGTAAGTGTGAGCAACTTTTACAAGTTCCTTGCGGCGATCTTGGGTTAAATCTGGCATGCGCAAGCGAATAGTTTGGCCTTCAGTTTGTGGATTGAGGCCGAGATTTGATTGGTTGATGGCTTTTTCAACAGCAATCACCAAACCGCGATCCCAAACGCTGATTTGCAACATGCGGGGTTCAGGAACGGTCACCGAAGCGCACTGCGCCAGCGCCATCTTAGCACCGTAGGCATCAACCATCACCGGATCCAGCAAGGTTGCTGAAGCGCGACCTGTGCGCAGGCCACCAAAATCATGTTTCAAAGAATCCGTTGCACCGGCCATGCGGCGCTTGATATCTGCGGCGTTAAAATCTGGAAGTTGGGCCATAATTATTCCTAAGTAACAACTGTAAATTGGCCAGAGCCTTTGAGCACCCGCTCAACATTTCCGGCTTCGCGAATAGAGAACACCACTACCGGAATTGCATTATCACGCGCAAGCGCAATCGCAGCCGGATCCATAATCCGCAAATCCTTAGCTAATATTTCACTGAAGGTAATTTTTTCATAGCGTTTGGCGCCTGGCACTTTTTTGGGGTCGGCGGAGTAAACTCCATCAACGCTGGTGCCTTTAAGCAACACTTCGCATTTTAACTCAGCGGCACGCAAGGCAGCACCTGTGTCTGTGGTGAAAAATGGCAAGCCCGTGCCAGCAGCACAAATCACGACGCGACCTTTCTCCATGTGATGAATGCCTTTGGCGGCGGAATAGGTTTCGCACACGCTTGGCATCGCAATGGCTGATAACATCCGCGCATCAACGCCCTTCGCGTTTAAAACACCTTGCATTGCAAGCCCATTCATCACAGTTGCCATAATGCCCATGTGATCGGCTGAAACCCGGTCCATGCCTTTTGCGGCTCCAGCTAGTCCTCGGAAGATATTGCCGCCGCCAATGACCAATGCAATTTGAGCGCCCGCATCTGTGCAAGCAATCACTTCATCGGCCACGCGACCTACCGTGTTCAGATCAATGCCGAAGGGTGCGTCGCCCATCAGCACTTCTCCTGAAATCTTCAGCAGAATGCGCTTGTATTTGATTTTGCTCATCATTGCCCCAACCGTTAATCCAACAATCTACAGTCATTCCGGCGAAGGCCGAAACCCATTCTTCTTTCCCACTCCGAATTAAGATTGGATTCAGAACATAGTCGGGATGATAGCTAAATGGAAAGAGCGTTATTAAGCAACTCTAGTTGATTCGTCTCAGCTTAAGACGCCGTTTTTACTGCCTTTGGGGCCGCGGCATTATCATTAAACGGCTTTGCCTCTTCACCAATTATGTGATCAATCATGGCGCGCCAGCCAGCAGGTAAATCACCCCAATCTGGCATACCATTTGAGCCAGCTTCCAACATTCCGTCACTTGGATCTCTCAGGGCACGCAACATAGCCTGCGCTGGCTCTACAAATTGTTGCCAGTCACCCGAACCTTGGCTCAAAGCTAACGCTCTGGCCATGCGCATCAATACCGGGTCTATATTTTCTAAACTTGCCATTGCGTCACCTTCGCGTGCCCCGAAGATGAGGATGCAGATTTAGAACCCGCACCATCAGTCGACACAATGACATAATTACGTCACACGCGCAATCAATCACAAATTGATTGCGACGCGTGTTAGCTACCGCCCGCCATTTTTGCCACTTCATCGGCAAAATCGTCTTCAGCTTTTTCAATGCCTTCACCCAGCTGCATGCGAACGAAACCTGTGAGTTTCACATCTGCACCCGCTGTTTTAGCCATTTCAGCCAGAACCTGAGTTACGCTCTTGGAGCCATCATGCACGTAAGTTTGTTCTAGCAGGCATGTCTCCTTGGCATAAGTCTTAAGGCCAGACGCAACAATTTTCTCCATCACATTGGCTGGTTTGCCAAGGTTCTTTTCTTCGAGAACAGCCTTTTCACGCGCCAAAACATCCGCGGGAACGAGGTCTAAGCTCAAGGCAACCGGGTTGGTCGCAGCAATATGCATGGAAAGCATACGGCCGAAGCTTGCGAGGGTCTCTGTGTTACCAGTTGATTCAAGTGCGACTAACACCCCAATCTTGCCCATGCCGGGAGCAATTTGGTTGTGGACGTAATGCCCAATCACGCCCTCAGTAACAGTCAGCGCTGCCGTGCGGCGCACAGTCAAGTTTTCGCCAATAGTGGCAACCATTTCAGCTACATATTCCGCAACGAGATGTTTGGAGCCGGGGAATTGAGCAGTCTTCAGTTTTTCTGTCGAGCCATTGGCATCCACTGCCAATTTCGAGATTTCAGCAACCATGGCTTGGAATTTTTCGTTGCGGGCAACGAAATCAGTTTCCGAATTCACTTCAACCAAGGCGCCGTGCATTCCCTTGATATAAAGACCAACAAGGCCTTCAGCGGCAACACGGGTTGATTTCTTAGCAGCTTTTGCCAAACCCTTGGCGCGCAGCCAATCAATGCTGGCTTCCATCTCGCCATTATTTGCAGCCAGTGCGGCCTTGCAATCCATCATGCCCACGCCAGTCTTTTCGCGCAAGCTTTTCACCATGCCAGCAGTAATGTCAGCCATGTCAAACCCCATAAATTAAAATGTGAAAATGGGCCTGCAACTATTGCAAGCCCACCAATCATTCGTAAAATTAAGCAGCTGGAATAGCTTCCAACATCGGCTCAGCAGCGGCACCCACATCAACACCAGAGTGTTGGCCAGACTGCGAAATGCCTTCGATCACAGCTTTGCTGATCAAATCGCAATACAAAGCGACAGCGCGTGCAGCGTCGTCATTGCCAGGAATTGGGAAATTTACGCCAGCCGGATTAGAGTTTGTATCGATGATCGCAATTACCGGAATGCCCAAGCGGTTGGCTTCCTTAATCGCGTTGGCTTCTTTATTGGTATCGATTACAAACAGCAAATCAGGAACGCCGCCCATATCTTTGATGCCGCCCAAAGCTTTTTCAAGCTTGGACTTGCTGCGCGCCATATCCAAAACTTCGCGCTTCTTCAAAAGATTGAGGCCCGGCTTTTCCATTGTGTCATCGATCTTGCGCAAAGTCTTGATCGAAGCTGAAATTGTTTTCCAATTGGTGAGCATGCCGCCCAACCAACGGGCGTTCACATAATATTGTGCGCAACGGCGAGCCGACTCAGCAATTTCTTGCGAAGCTGAACGCTTGGTGCCCACGAACAACACGCGGCCACCCTTGGCCACCGTATCCGTTACCAATTGCAATGCATTATGCAGCAAAGGAACGGTTTGTGAAAGATCGAGAATATGGATGCCATTGCGCACGCCGTAAATATATGAACCCATCTTTGGGTTCCAGCGGTGAGTTTGGTGTCCGAAATGAACGCCAGCTTCCAAGAGCTGACGCATGGTGAAATTGACCGTGGCCATTGTAACTTCCTTCTCCGGTTAATCCTCCGCAAGTGGTGTGACCGAGAAATTCGGCACCGGAAGGAACACACTCTATGAGGGGCGGTTAATGCCCATGAGAAGTTCCAACACCTGCGTGTGGTTTTAGGTACGCTGGCCCTATAGCTCGAGCTCATCCAAATGGCAAGAGCTGGCGATAGAGATTGAAAATAGCAACCTTTCAACCCATCTATAAAGCATGGATAAAGGCCCTATGGGCTGCAAATCGGCAAGGGCCAACTCCTCATGGCGCCCGCCGCGATTGTCCGTAAAGCCACTGCAATCCTTCGGGTGTTAACGAAGGTGCTTTGATGAAAAAACTTCACAAATTGATTGCCGGATTGGTGGTGCTGATGTTTCTCGCAACCGCATCCCACGCACAAATGATGGTGTGCGGCAAACGCGACGTAATCTCTACCGCATTGCAAAAGAAATATGGTGAAGAAGTTCGGGCTATGGGCATTACATCAACGGGCGCACTCGTTGAATTTTACGCCTCTGATACAGGCACTTGGACGGTATTGATCACAGCACCCACAGGCCAATCCTGCATTGCTGCCGAAGGCACGGACTTTGAAATTTTGCCTCCCGCAGCCCCGCCATCAATTTAAGGGGTTTTGGTATCGAATCTAATGGTTTGATGAACCGCGTATATTATGCATTCAAACTCAAACTCAAACCATTTCACCTAGAAGGACGGCATGCAGACGCCGAATATGCAAATAGCACGGGCCGCCTCAAACCAACAATTTCCCAAATTGTACAGCATCCACCCGGCGATTTGCTTTTAAACCCGGGAGCTCTTCGCGCAGAATGCCCTCTTTTAGCCAGCCCGATTTTTCGTAATGCTTGAGTAAATCCTTGAAAGTTGCAGGAACTTGCGCGGCAGCTTTTTGAAAGCCCATTTTGTGTCTCAGATAAGCAAGAAAAAATGGGTCCGTCTCGGATAACGTAATATGCAAATCAATCTTAGGAATTTCAACGAGCACATCAAGATTAGCAATGCGATGCCGCATGTCGACCATCACATCATATAAACCAATATGTTCGAAATCTGATTTTCGAAATATCCCAAAAATCGCTCGCTGGTTTTTGATTGCCGTAGCAACGTAGCGCTGCAGGTCGATCTTGTTCAAATTAGTTGTGCGAGAATTAATTTGCCCCATCAGAAAGTTGTTAGAGGTCCAGCTCACCCAGCGCTCAGTGACCATAGGCGGCGTCATATAACGCAAGACGAAATTCTTAGTGGCGAATTCAGGCGTTGGCAAAATGTTTGGCAAGGCTGTTGAGCGTTGCATGCTCGACCAATTCTTCAATCTCGATCTCACGGCCAAGGCCTTCTTCGAGAGCATTGCAGAAGTTAATAACGGCCATACTGTCAATGCCGAGGCTTGCGAGCTCTAAATTCTGGGTATTGTTTTTCATCAAAGCTTTTGCCGCATCAGCAGTCAAAGCCTTGATGTCTACCAAGGCATTAACAATCAACACCCGCATATTATCTTCAGTTTTCACATCAACCTCACTTCAACCGCATTATAACGTGTCCAAAAATGTGATTGGCCATGTTTTCGAGTCACAATTTCACCTTTTAAGCGTAACTCATTTACTCTCTCAGCGAAATCTCGCCATATTTTAAGTGACAATTGCCGCCCAACACATGAATGCATCCCTGCCCCAAACATGGATGTGTGGTGTGAATTATTTTCGGAATAACTTGTGGCCTGAATTTGCAATCGGATAAAATCTCCGCATGAAAATTCATGCTCGCCAAATTTGCAATCTTCTCGCACATAGCGAAATGTGACAGGAACACCCGCTTCTCGTGGGAACTCAATTGGTAAATCGTGTGGCATTTCTGATGCAAACAATTCAAGCATTGCTTCAACAATTAGAGTGCAAAGAGAGTCTACGCCAAATGTCAGACAGCAAAGTTTGCAGGCCAGTTCCATTTCATCAAATTCAAGTCCATTGTGTAAAAACTCCAACGCAACGCCATAATCTGCGTTTAGCTGGCGCCATTGAGCAGGACTTTTGTAAAGTGGAAATATATTGCCAAGCTGTAAATTTAGAATCTCATTTGGTAATTTTTGCCCTATCACGGTGGAAAGGATATCGCAGACAAAGGGCCTTGCAACAGCATTGTAAATATCAACAATGCCCTTAGTTTTCAGCGCCGAAAGATGCAGTTCAGTCAGGGCGGGCAAAGTTTCGTCGAGTCGTTTCAGGGCGCTCATTAAGTAAGTGGCGAGCCCTCGGCGCAGCTCGGCGTGTTCAGGACCTTCCATGAAGGCAGGTAGAAATCGATTTGCCAATCGTAAATTTTCGAATGACTGCCCTGTTGCTTTTTCTAGAAGGTCCAAGACCTTGCTTTGATCCGGTATAACCAAGTGCGATGACCGCAACATTTCAATGCAAATTTCTGGATCGGCTACAACCCACTGACGCACCATATCAGATTCCCGCCAAACCTTCGGCTGCAGTTCATTGAACAACTGCCGCCGATTAGGCGCTGTGTGAAGCTCATAGCTCTTGATAGAATTCATAGTTTTAGCGTCGCTAATTTCTTTGCATCTCTATTGGCAATCCAAACACGCCACTCGCTGGCGAGCAAACCATAAACCAATAGATCGCCTCTGGTTTTTTCATCTTCAATTAAGAGGTGCCCGACCAGTCGCGCCTCTTTTTTCCAGCCGTTTGTCAGCAATACCCAATTCATAGCTTTGTTTTGTGGGCGCACATTGGCTTTCACTTTCCAAAAGCCCAAGTCATTAAAGAAATACCGTTCTATTTCTGATGAAACCTCTCTGGCAGCATCTTTACCGCGCCACACCAAATCACCAATAACCATTGAGACGGTGAAGGTGCCTGAATCAACATTGGGCTTTGCAATATAGAGGCCGATGCATATGTTGTCTTGCTTTGTGAAAACTCCAAGCAAAAGCTTTGTTGCCTGACCATAGTAAGACTTGAAATAGTCTTGTTGATTTTCGACTGTCCAAATGCGTAGAGGGGAGTTCAGCATCTCGGCGGCAAGCGGATCAAGCAACCAATTTTCTAACCCAACCGAAGCATCTTCAGGCTTGAGCGTTCTTATTACAAAACGATCAGTCCGCAGCAAAATGTCAAAAGGTGGAGATTTGATCATACTCTCCACCATTTGACCAGTTTTAAGGTTTCAATTTATTCGCAATTATTTAACAGCTTTCAGGGTGCACTTACGTTGTTCTTCGCTTCAATTGCTAAGATTTCCCCAAAGGGACCCGGCAATTTTTCAAGCATAGTACTGGTATTGTCATAGCGTCCTGAACGATCACTTTGTGCCAAAGACATTCCACTGGAATTAAACGCGAATGTGAGACCAGCATAACCTTGCAAATCATTAATATCAGTTCCATCCAAGGTGCGCTTGGCATAACGGCCGCCTGCAAACAAGGAAAGTCCCTGGTCAGAAATCAGATACCGAGCTTCGCCAGTTGCGGCCCAGCCGTTGAAATCATCTCCGTTTATTTTGCTGTTCATATAATCGCCTTGCAACATCAAACTGAAGTTTGGAGTTGCATAGAATTTGGCGTTGGCGGTTAATTCCCAGCCCTTGTGGTCTTTTCCGACAATGTCATCCTGACTCACAAAGTAATGTGCTCCACCACCAAGCGAGATCTGATCGCTGGCAAACATTTCACCAAAAGCACCAGCGCGCCAATAGTCATTTTCTTTACCAAATACTTCCGTGTTAATGAGAGAAGCCGAAACACCAAAGCTGCCAACATTTGAATCACGCCAGAACGCTGCGCCACCAAAATGGCCACGCGTATCATCGAAATCCTTTCCGTTTATAAAATCGGCAGAGTGTGCGTAACTCGCCATATCAGCTTGGAAGTTCCAAGCATCACAGGTCAAAAGGCCCGCACCTTCCCCAAAAGGTGTGCTCCATTGCGCGCTCTCGGGCAAACTATCTTCATCTATGCTTGAAGTCGTAGCCATATATCCAAGTTCAACAAGGCCGTGAACCGAACAACCAGGATCCTGCATATCTGCCGCAGATGCAGCAGATGCTCCAAACAATGCGAAAGCACTCAATGCCAGCACGCTTGCGCTTGTCGTTAAAAGTTTGTTCATAGCCTAAATCTCCGCCAAAAAGCCCCCCGCCCTGCACAAAGGCATAATCCTGCTGCGACTATACTCAAATCAAAATTAGCTGGTTTTCTCTGATCTGTTAATTATATATTAAATTGTTGCAGTTGAGCAACAGAATAGCCTTTTTGAGGGTAAAAATTCTAAATCAAACGACAACTTCTGGTTGATCTTAGCTGTAAGACTGTTACATTGTAGATGGAAATAATAAAAAGTTAAAATGAAAGCTCGTTCCGAGCATTGCAATATCTCTGATTCACTCCGTATCATTCCGCTTGGAAACCACGCTTTCCGCAACCGCCTACCCCGCGGCTCCGCCATCAATTTAAGGGGTTTTGGGCAATAGATTTATGGGCTTTACAAATCGCGTATAAAGCCAGCCAATTCCAATCAAGCTCAGGCCAATGCCCATGACACTTGCAATTTGCCACAAGCCACCCAACTGCCAAAGATCATAGGCAAAGGTTTTGAACAAAGCCAAGACCATAACAGCCAGACCGCCATGCCGAATGGTTTGGCGGTTCCACTTCAATCCAGCAATAAACAACAGAACAGCTGTCACCAGCCATGCCGCAGAAAGCGCATAGGATTCAGCTTCACTGCTAAATTCTGGAATCAAATATGGTCCTTGGAACAGCAGTTTAGTTTGCAGCGTCACGAAGGCGAGCAGCAGAACCAAAGCTAGAACACCAACTGCATTTCGCCATTTACCTAAACTGAGAGCTTCCATCTTGCGTGCCAGCAAAGCTAACAAAACAATGGGTCCTAAATACGCAAGCCACAACGAGTTGATGAGAGCTCCACCCTCAACACGGTCGCCCGTCACGAGGGGATTTAGCATAAATAAGCTTAAGCCAATTAAAGCAAAGCAACTAACGGCCAACAAAACGCGAGACCCCCATAGTGATATGAATGAGGAAAAGAGCTGCTGCCGATAAGCCAAACCATAGGCTGCACCAAGCCACGC
>JANOUE010000183.1:0-2621 GCA_031416755.1 Hyphomicrobiales bacterium | reverse complement strand
CGCTCAACCCATAACACCTATCTCACATTGCCCGTACTCTTCATGATGACCAGCAATCACTATGCACTCATCACCGGGCATCCGCAGGCTTGGGCCTTGGTGGGTCTGGTGGTTTTGGGTGGCGGCGCGGCGCGCCACTTTTTACTGCGCACTGAAGTGCACCAGGAAATGAGCGAAATCGCCTGGACTATTCCGGTGATTGCAAGCTGCTTGGTGGGGGCCGTGATGTTAACTCAGCCTGCCACTTCGACAATTCCGGCAGGGCTTAAAGTGAGTGCCACTGAAGTAATGCAAATCGTGCAAACCCATTGTATTTCGTGCCATGCCGTAAATCCAACTGATGCCAAAATCAAACTGGCGCCGAAGGGCGTGATATTCGCAAACACTGATGATTTGAAACGCTACGCTAAACAAATCGAAGCCCAGTCGGTGCGCAACAAGGTCATGCCGCTTGGCAATAAGACCGCAATGACCGATGAAGAGCGCCAAAAACTGGGCGCATGGTTGATGGCGCAATGATTAAGCTTTCTGATGTGAACAAGATGAGTGAAGCCGAATTTGTGGCCAGTTTTGCTGATATTGCAGAGCATTCACCTTGGGTGGCGGAGTTTGTATTTAAGAGCCCTCATCCGCCTGTCGGCACCTTCCCCCAATGGGGGAAGGGCGAAAATTCTACCCTTCCCCCATTGGGGGAAGGTGCCCGAAGGGCGGATGTGGGCCTTTTCTTAAGCCGCGCGGCATTGATCAACGCTTTCACCCAAACCGTAATTTCAGCCACTCAATCCCAACAACTTTCGCTGTTGCGCGCCCACCCGGATCTTGCCACGCGCGCCAAACTCACAACAGATTCCACCACCGAGCAAAAGGGTGCAGGCCTTGATACCCTGAGCGCTGCCGAATTTGCAAAATTCACTGCACTCAATAATCAGTACAAAGAACAAAATGGCTTCCCGTTCATCTTCGCCGTGAAGGGCGCTACTAAGCAGCAAATTCTCGCTAGCTTTGAACAGCGCATTCACAATGCCCGCGACGAAGAGTTTCAGGTTGCCCTCCAGCAAGTCTGCAAAATCATCGGTTTTCGCTTAGAAGCGCGGGTGTTGGAATGACAAAAATTCTCCTCGGCCAGACTGTTTCATTCGGCGAAACTGCTGACCAGCTTACCTATGAAACCCGTGGCGCAATTGCCATCGGCGATGATGGCTGCATTCTGTTTTGCGGTCCCCTCTCGCTATTGCCGCGGGCTTTTGATCACAGCCCACGCGAAGATTTTGGTGAGCAGATTCTGATGGCGGGCTTCATTGATGCCCATATTCATTTTCCGCAGAACCGCATTCTCGCTGCTGCCGCCGTTGATCTTCTGGATTGGCTCACACGGTACACATTCCCGGAAGAGGCCCTTTATGCCGACCCTGCTCATGCATCGAAAGCAGCCGAGATTTTTTTGGGCACACTTTATGCTCACGGCACCACATCGGCTTTGGCCTTCTGCTCATCACACAAGGTTTGCGCGGAGGCTTTGTTTAATGCCGCAGCAAAACGCAACATGGCCTTGATCACAGGTAAAACCTTGATGGACCGCAATGCCATTCCTGCCGTTCATGACACAGTAGAACAAGGCGCATTAGACACTATCGCTTTGCATGAAGAATTTCACGGCAAGGGTCGCTTGCGCCATGCCGTAACGCCGCGATTTGCCGTCACATCCACCGAAGCGCAACTGCAATCGGCGGGAGAACTTTTGCAAATCTGCAAAGGCGCTTTGATGCAAACCCACATTTCGGAAAGTGCAGGCGAGATTGCATATGTCAAACAGCTTTTCCCCAATGAGCAGGATTACACTGCAGTTTATGAGCGCTTCGGCCTCGTTACTGATCGTAGTCTCTTTGCGCACGGCATTCACCTGTCACCGCGCGAGCTTTCCGCATTGAATGAGGCGGGCAGCACCATTGCGCATTGCCCCACATCCAATTTGTTTCTTGGCTCCGGCCTTATGCCTTTTGCGAACCGAACAAAAATGGCATTGGCCACCGATATCGGCGGTGGCACGAGCTATTCCATGTTGCAAACTATGGGCGAGACTTACAAAGTTCAAATGCTGTTAGGCCGTAAACTTAAGGCCGCCGAACTGTTCTTCATGTCAACGCTCGGCAATGCGCGGGCACTTCGCATTGCTGGCGAAACCGGAAGTTTGGGCGTCGGCAAATTTGCCGACATCATCGTCTTAAATACAAAAGCCACAGCCGTGATGGCCGCTCGGCATGAGCTTTCAAATTCAATCGAGGATGTTTTGTTTGCACTCGCTTTGCTAGGGGATGATCGCAGTGTAGCGGCTACATATGTGGCGGGGGCAAAGGTTTTTTAACACTGTCAAACAGCTGGTCAAATTGGCAAACAATCGGAACAGGCGCTGGTTCGGCCAGGTGTTGAACCATTTTTCCGTAAATTGGCGGGCATAACTCTCTAGGCCAGCTCTGCCAGCCACAAGTAATTTATGTTTACTACTGTTCATGTCGAACGAATTTAGTTACGGTTGCGCAGAAGCGCAATTGGATTGAATTTGGTACATGGCAAAAATTGGAATTGGCATTGTGGGTGGGGGCTATATGGGCAAGGCCCATGCC
>JANOUE010000182.1:0-2667 GCA_031416755.1 Hyphomicrobiales bacterium | reverse complement strand
CAGGCGGGTGGCACGAGCGCTGGATATGCTGAAGGGCAAGGTTTTAGAAAACCCGTGGAAGAAGCACGATAATATACCTTTGTGAGCGCCCTTCGAGGCCGCGTTCCGCGGCACCTCAGCATGAAGGAATCAAAAGACCTTCATTCTGAGGTGCCGCGGAACGCGGCCTCGAAGGGCGCTCACAAAGGTATATTATCGTGCTTCTTCCACGGGTTTTCTAAAACCTTGCCCTTCAGCATATCCAGCGCTCGTGCCACCCGCCTGCGCGTTGAATGTGGCATGATCACATCATCTAAGAACCCACGCTCCGCTGCCACAAACGGATTAGCAAACCGCGTCTCGTAATCTTTCACGCGGGCCGCAATTTTATCTTTGTCGCCAAGTTCAGCACGGTAAATAATTTCGGTGGCTCCCTTTGCACCCATCACTGCAATTTCTGCTGTGGGCCAGGCATAGTTCAAATCACCACGCAAATGTTTAGAAGCCATCACCACATAAGCCCCGCCATAAGCTTTGCGTGTGATGATGGTGATTTTGGGAACTGTGGCTTCGGCATATGCGAATAATAGTTTTGCACCATGCTTGATCAAGCCACCATATTCCTGCGCCGTGCCAGGCAAAAACCCGGGCACGTCAACAAAGGATATAATCGGAATGCCAAAGCAATCACAGAATCTAACAAACCTCGCACCCTTCCGCGCTGCATCAGAATCCAAAACGCCGGCCAGCATCATGGGCTGATTGGCAACAATGCCAACTGTGCGGCCCTTTATCCGCGCCAGACCGGTAATGATATTCTTGGCATGTGCTTCCTGAATCTCAAAAAAGTCCCCGTCATCCACCGTCTTATGAATAAGTTCGTGCATGTCATAAGGTTGATTGGGATTGGCCGGGATCAGTGTGTCAAGTGACATATCATGCCGCTCGGCATCATCATCACACGGAATTTCTGGAAGGGCTGAGGTATTCGATGATGGCAGAAAGTCAATCAAGCGCCGCATTTGCAACAGCGCTTCCACATCATTGTCAAAGGCTCGGTCTGCGATGGAAGAGCGCGTGGTGTGAACAGATGCGCCGCCCAATTCTTCGGCCGTCACAGTTTCATTGGTAACAGTTTTCACCACATCAGGGCCAGTCACAAACATGTAGCTGGTATCGCGCACCATGAAAATAAAGTCCGTCATTGCGGGCGAATACACATCGCCGCCAGCGCAAGGTCCCATGATCACCGAGATTTGCGGAATAACTCCGGAAGCCAACACATTGCGTTGAAACACCTCGCCATATCCGCCAAGAGCATCAACGCCTTCTTGGATGCGAGCACCACCGGCATCATAAAGCCCAATAATCGGCGCACGGTTGCGCAACGCCATGTCTTGCAGCTTGGTGATTTTGCGCGAATGGGTTTCTGAGAGCGAGCCACCAAAAACTGTAAAGTCTTTGGCAAAAACATAAACCAAGCGCCCATTCACAGTTCCCCAGCCAGTCACCACACCATCGCCAGGAATCTTGGTTTTCTCCATGCCGAAATCAGAACTGCGATGCTCAACAAACATGTCGAACTCTTCAAACGAATTTGCATCCATCAAAAGTTCAATGCGTTCGCGTGCCGTCAGCTTGCCCCGCGCGTGTTGAGCATCAACGCGCTTTTTGCCACCACCCGCACGGGCTTCGGCGCGGCGGCGTTCTAAATCTTCGAGAATTTCTTGCATTTATTGCTCCAACTTTGGAGCACGTTAGGCAGGCTACGCAGATGCGTCAAGAATACGCCTCACCCTGAGGTGCGAGCCCTTGCGAGCCTCGAAGGGCGCTTGCTTCACTCGCGGTGCTTCGAGGCATCGCTTCGCAATGCACCTCAGCATGAGGGGAAAACTACTACTGCGCGGCCTTAATCACAGCTTCAATCTTAGGAACAGCATCAGCGCAAAAACCAGCACTATCAGCTTTGGCAGCAGATTGGGTTTCGCTCCACAGCCCGTCCAATTCGTCTTGACTTAAACCACTTTTCTGTTCAGCACGCTGCACTGCATCACCCAAGAGGCTGGACTTTTCGCTATCCAACTGTGGCTCACACACTTTGCCAGCCACACCAGCGGCATAGGCATTGGTCAGCTCGGCAGATGCCGCGTGCGCAACTACTGCGCCAATAGTTAAGGCCGAAGCAAACAAAACTGAAACGAGCAAACGTGATGACATGGTGTTCCCCAAACTGTTGAGCTGCTTTTATGGCGGTTAATCGTGACAGGTTAAGGGCGCGATTAAGGCAAATCTGTTTAGACCTAAAGAAGGTTAAGAAACTGCATGCTGCCATCAAAATCAATGCGGCGAAACGCTCTGCGCGCTTCCGCCTCATCATCGCCACCCCATGTGGCGATTTGAAAATCCTCTTCCACATGGGCAGCAACCCAGCCAGCTTCAGGCAAAATCGCCTTTGCCGTGAGCATCAGTCCTAACAAAGCCGAGCCTGTTAACGTGGTAAGATTATGCGCAGCTGTGAGTTCAAAATTAGAAAGCCTTGCAACATAGGCTTCAACAGCCGCAAGTGTCTCCGCCGATTGTGCTGAATGCATAACGCCTGACACCATTTTGAATTCCGCAGCCAAATTGGCCGCGGCCCACAACACGACTGGATCCCAGGCGCTTGCCTGCAACTCCGCCAAATTAGAG
>JANOUE010000181.1:0-9359 GCA_031416755.1 Hyphomicrobiales bacterium | reverse complement strand
GACGTTGACCACCGCAACCAATAACCCCAGCATTACAGCAGCGGGTACAGCGACCAACACGATTGCTGATGATGACATTGCCGGATACGCCGTAACTGGCGGTCCTCTGACGGTTTCTGAATCGGGAACATCACAAACCTTCACTGTTGTATTGACTGCCCAACCGCTGACTAACGTGGTGATTTCGGTTTCTGCTTCTGACACTGGTGAAGCCACGGCCTCTCCCGCATTGCTGACCTTCACCACTGCCAACTGGAACGTGGCGCAAACTGTTACAGTCACCGGCGTGGCAGATGCGTTGATCGATGGTCCGCAAGCCTCGACGATCACCTTAAGTGTGGTGGACGACAGCTCGGATAATGCCTTTGATAATCTTGCCAATCAAACTGTTGCAGTGACGACCACTGATGATGTGGCCGGCAATACTTTGGTTGTGCAAAATGCCTTTGAAAGCCAAACCCATAATTTCATGGCGCGGCGCAATGATATGATTACCAGCCATGAACCAACGCTTTACCGCCTTGTTCGCCGCGACGAAGGTGAATTGGGCGGAGGAACCAATGGCTTTAACATTGTTGGCGAAGGCGGCAACTTTAAAGGCGACTTCAAGTTTGACGCGCGTTCAATCTCACGCGCACTGAATGCAGCGGCCAACGGTAATTCTCAAATTACGCCAACCGCTGATCTTCCCAGCCGCTCAACATTCTTGAATGCGTGGGTTGAAGGGCAGTTTGGACTTTATGAAGACGATTCCACCGTTCAAACCCAATCCGGTGATTTCTTTATCGGCTATGCGGGTGTCGATGCGCGGCTGAATGACCGGGTATTGCTCGGTGTTATGGCCCAAGTGGATTGGACAAGTGACCAGACCCAAAACACTGCAGATAGCGTCTATGGCAAAGGCTGGATGATTGGTCCTTACCTTTCTTCAGAGCCAATGGATAACGTGTTCTTTGATCTTCGTGCTTTGTGGGGGCAGAGCAACAACTCAGCCGTTCAAGAAGTACTCGGATCGCCATTTGAAGGCACATTCGAAACTGAACGTTGGTTGGTTCAAGCCTTGCTCAGCGGCAAATATCAAGCTGGCAACTTTGGCATTAATCCTGAAATGTCAGTGATCTACATGAATGATAGCCAAAGCCCCTATAGTGTAACCAACGGCATTCTCACCGTAAATGTTGCCGGACAGGATGTGGCATTGGGCAGGCTCGCTGCCGGAATGAAAGTCACCCATCTCTCGCAGTTCGACGGCTATGCGATCGAACCTTATGTTGGTGGCCGCGTATTGTGGGATTTCGTGAACCCAGGCCTCATGAATATCGATGGCACACTTGCAGCGCGTGAAGCTGTGCGTGGTCAAATTAGTGCGGGCATTAATTTCAAGAGTGAAGATGCAACTCTCTCGCTTGAAACAATGTATGATGGCTTAGGCACCGAAGGACTAAAAGCCATCAGCGGTAAAATGTTGTTCAGCTTTAAATTCTAACGTGCCTGAGGTGCGGCCACTTGCGAACTCAAGGAGTCCCCACCTGCCTGTTGCCAAAATGCCGCAGCAAGAATTTTTCTTGCGCGCTGCCTAAATCTGCCCCTCAAAGCTGGATTCTTGCCGCAATTGCAGTGTTTCACAGCGCCCAGTAACGGCTCAAGTAACGGCTCAAGTAACGGCTTTTGACGAGTCGGGGCAGGGCTGGTAATGTGGTCGCAACTCTGCGTGCGGCAGCGTGAGCGGCGATTGGGTTTTAGAGGCGATAAGATGAAGTTTTACAAGAGTTTGCGGAATTTTGCGGTATTGGCAATGGGCGTTGCAGCAGTGCTGAGCACGGCCTCAGCTGAAATGATTGATAAAGCCTCGCCCGATTTCCGCATTGTTCCAGCCTTTGGTGAGCCCACTCAAACCAACAATGGCCCAGCCACAACTGCAACCGAGGTGGTGGCCACTCAAGCGCAAGCTCCCATGCTGCAGGCCAACTCTGACGCATTACTGCGCGCCGCCGAAGCGCGCTACCTTGACATTCAAAGCCGAGGTGGTTTTCCCAAAATGCCGCGGGGCAATTTTAAAAGAGGGGCCAAGGGCAAAGCCGTCGCAATTCTCAATCAACGCCTGTTTATGGAAGGCTATTTGCGCGTCGAGGGCACACAAGGTGATTTTGCAGCACTCTACACGACAGCGACTGAAGATTCTGTTGCGCGTTTCCAGCGCAACATGGGCATCAAAGCCTCGGGCCGCGTTGATGAAAACACGGTCTTTTATTTGAACATTCCGGTGGAAGATCGATTGGCCGCAATTAGAGCCAACATCCCGCGCCTTGAAATTTATCAGCAGAATTTGGGCGATCGTTATCTCGTTGTGAACGTGCCCTCCCAGCAAATTGAAACCGTAACCAACGGTCGCGTTTATTCGCGTCACAATGCTATTGTGGGCAGGCCAGAACGCCCAACGCCAGTGGTTATCACATCACTTGAATCCGTGAAGTTCAATCCATATTGGAACGCGCCAGTTTCTATCGTTGAGAGAGATATTATTCCGAAATTACGGGCTGGCACCCAAATTTTGAGTGATATGAATATCAAAGTATTCCAAGGTGTGGGCGGACCAGAAATTGATCCGCGAACTGTGAATTGGTCTAGCGCCATTCCTGATAATTATGCTTTCCGCCAAGAGCCCGGCCCAGAAAACGCTATGTCTTCAGCAAAAGTTGAATTCATCAGCCCTTTCGGTATCTATTTGCACGATACTCCAGAGCGCCAATTGTTTAAAACCAGCAATCGCTTTTACAGCTCTGGTTGTATTCGCGTCGACCAGATGCCATTGCTGAATCAGTGGATTTTGAATGGTCAAGACGGTTTTGGTGAAAACAAAATCGCCACTATGGCTGAAACCCTCGAGCACCTTAATGTGCTCATCATGGACCCACCAGAACTGCGTGTGGCCTACCTCACCGCGTGGCCTTCAGGCAAGGGCACAGTGGCCTTCCGCCAAGATATATATAAGCTGGATGGCACTGGCTTCACGGTGGGCCAACCTATGCCAGTTGGTGAAAAAAGCCCCGATGGTTTGCGCTATGTCTTAAAGCCGCTGCCCCGCCAAATTGCTGAAGCCGCAGAAGCAGAAAGCTTTGGCCTGTTCCGCTTTGGTGGCATCAAGAAGATCAAGGCTGGAGTCGTGTCGAGCCAAAAAAGTCTATTCGGAAAGCCTGTGCTAACTTCGGAATCAAAGCCAAAATCAGCCACGCAAACGTCTTTGTTTTCAACCAAGCCCTCGGCAACCAAGCCCTCGGCAACCAAGAAGCCAGCAGCAATCCTTGGCAAAAAATCAATCGGCTTATTTGATTGGGAAGCTTACCGTAAGAATAAAGGCAAAACGCCAGTCGACATGAAGGCTAAAAAGCTTGTTAAGAAAATTAACAAGGTCACAACCAAAGTAGCGTTGAAAAAGCTAACGAAGACTGACGTCTATAAGGGCGTAATTCCACCTGAGCCCAAGCTTGATGCTCCAGCAAAACCTGTGGCTGCAAAAGGTGCAGCCCCAGTAAAGCCGGTCGCATGCAAAGCGGGTTCTGATGGCAAGCTTCCGGCAGGGTGCAAGCCTATCGTAGAGGCCAGCAAGTCAGTTTCAAAACCCAAGGCGTAAATCGTCCTGCGCCAATCTGTGTCTGGACCCAAATTCTAGAGCCTGTATAGAGCAGGCTTGAGCAGTTTGGAGGCGACACAGTCATGGCTAAAAAATCGGTAAAAAAACCAGCAAAGAAAATTGCAAAGAAGGCAACAAAGCCAGCAGCACTTTATCCAGGTTTCTTTAAAGCCACCCTCAGCAAAACCGATCCAAAAATTGCCAAAGCTATTACCAATGAGCTGAAGCGCCAGCAAAATGAAATCGAATTGATCGCCTCGGAGAATATTGTCTCGCGCGCCGTGCTTGAAGCCCAAGGCTCAATCATGACCAACAAATATGCTGAAGGCTATCCCGGCAGACGTTATTACGGCGGTTGCCAATATGTGGACGTGTCAGAAAACCTAGCTATCGAACGTGCCAAACAACTCTTCGGCGCCACTTACGCAAATGTGCAGCCCCATTCAGGTGCTCAAGCCAACCAAGCCGTATTCTTCGCATTGCTGCAACCCGGCGATACTTACATGGGCCTAGATCTTGCCTGCGGTGGTCATCTCACGCATGGCTCACCGGTCAATCAGTCTGGCAAATGGTTCAAGGTCGTGCCTTATAAAGTGCGTGAAGACAATCAGCAGATTGATTATGATGAAGTGGCTGCACTCGCGTTGCGCGAAAAACCAAAGCTCATCATCGCCGGCGGTTCTGCCTATCCGCGCACCATCGACTTCAAACGCTTCCGCGAAATTGCTGATTCTGTTGGTGCATATTTGATGGTGGACATGGCGCATTTTGCTGGCCTTGTGGCCGGTGGTGCCCATCCAAACCCTTTGGATCACGCCCAAGTTGTCACAACTACCACGCATAAAACTTTGCGTGGGCCCCGCGGCGGTCTCATTCTTACGCGCGATGCAGCACTGGGCAAAAAAATCAACTCGTCCGTATTCCCCGGCTTGCAAGGAGGACCGCTGGAACATGTGATCGCAGCCAAAGCTGTGGCGTTTGGTGAAGCCCTGAAACCTGCCTTCAAAAAATATGCCAAGCAAGTTGTGGCCAATGCCAAAGTGCTGGCCGAATCGATGATAGCTGGCGGCTGTGATATTGTATCAGGCGGCACCGACACCCATTTGCTGCTGGTGGACCTGCGCAAAAAAGGCGTTTCTGGCAAAGCTGCCGAAGCCGCCTTGGGCCGGGCTTATATCACCTGCAACAAAAACGGCATCCCATTTGACCCTGCACCTTTCACCATCACATCTGGCATTCGCTTGGGTTCACCCGCAGGCACAACGCGCGGATTCAAGCAACCTGAATTTCGTGAAATCGGCAACCTCATCACTGAAGTATTGGACGGTCTTGCCAAAAATGGTGAAGAGGGCAATGCTAAAGTGGAGAATGCCGTGAAGCGCAAAGTTCTAGCACTCACAGCAAGGTTCCCAATTTACTCATAAAGGAAGCCACTTTAATGCGCTGCCCGTTCTGTTCCAACGCTGATACGCAAGTGAAAGACTCGCGGGCTACTGAAGACGGCACAGCAATAAGGCGCAGGCGCGCCTGCCCAGATTGTGCCGGGCGTTTTACTACTTTTGAACGCATTCAATTGCGTGAGTTGAGTGTTGTGAAACGCTCAGGCCGCCGCACGGTCTTTGATCGCGATAAATTAGCCAGATCAGTTCAAGTGGCCTTGCGCAAGCGCCCCGTGGATGCTGAGCGCATTGAACGCATGGTGTCTGGAATTGTGCGCCAGCTCGAAAGCCTAGGCGAAACTGAAATTAAATCCGAAACCATTGGCCAATTGGTAATGGAAGGCCTGAAGAATTTGGACGATGTAGCCTATGTGCGCTTTGCATCCGTATACCGCAATTTCCGCGAAGCCAAAGATTTTGAAGATCTGTTGGGTGAGCTTTCCAACGAAGAACCCACGCCAGAGTAACCACTAAAGTCTATTGCGCATCCGCTGGAATTTCGCCGTTAAAATCAGATGCGTCGGGGAAAGGCTCTTCCGGACTGAAATCATCTTCGGCCTGCTGCTCATTGAGCATAATTTCCTCGTCAACAGTACATTCTATGACCTCCGCATTCTCGTCAAAGCATTCCTCCGGCTGGTCCACAGCTTCGGGCCCAACACCAGTTTGATCAGTTGCGGCAGGGGGCACAGTTTCTTGTGCAAAGCCATGAGATGGCGGCAAACAAACTGAAATCAAAACCAAACCAAGACTCAAAATGCGCATTTTAACGTCCCTTATGTGAGACCACAAAACCGAATTCATGGCCGCTTTGCAAGCCGCACGGTGATTAAACTGTGGTCCCTACATTTTTGTAATGTAGAGACCACAACATCTCTTTATGCAGCAACCAAACTGTTCTTGCGGCTTTCGCTCCAGAACAAATAGGCTGAGCCTGCTAAAATTAACGCAATGCCGATCCACAAATTGCCTTCTGGCAAATAATGGAACGCCAAGAACCCAGCGATAATGTTGAAGGGCAAACGCAAATCATCAAAAGGCTGGAGCGATGATGCATCGGCTTTCGAGTAGGCTTTGGTCAGGCAATATTGCGCGATGAACTGAATAACACCAGCTGCCAAAAGATACCAAAGCACTTGGCCTGATGGCCATTCAAAGCCAGCCCCAACCGAAAGCACAGCGTTGATCGGCGATAGCAACAACAATAACCACATGGTGATAGTTTCTGGCTTTTCATGGCCAGTCAGTTGCTTAGTGATGAGCGACGCGCCACCCCACAGAATTGCAGCAGCTATGGGTGCCAAAGACCACACATTGAAACCAGTTGACCAAGGCTGAAGCACAATCATTGCACCCGCAAAGCCAAGCAGTGCAGCGATCCATCGATTTGCACCAACAGCCTCACCTAAAAAATATTTGGCCCCTAGCAAAATGAAAAATGGCGAAGTCATCACCAAAGCGATCACCTGCCAAATTTGAACGCCATTTGCCAAACCAAATACAAAGGCCTGAACCCCAAGCGCTGAAAGCACCACGCGAATGATATGCTGCACCGGATATTGAGTGCGCAAAGAAGCCAAGCCACTGCGCCAAATAAATGGAATCGAAACGATGAGCGCAATGAAATATTGCCAGAAGGCATCGGAAGTAGGTTTAAATCCAAGGCCACCATAGTCGGCCGAACCTGTAACGGTTTGGGTAATCACATTGATAACAGCAAAGGCAATGCCTGCCATCACCATATAAGCAGCGCCTGTTACCAAATTTTTATTGAGGGTCTGATTCATGTGTCGTCTCCTTTTTCAAACATGAATCAGGACGACATGTTAAAACGCAATGCGAATGCAATGCGATTAGAACACAATCTCTTTTTATCCGGACTATACCGTCGGCCCAGGAGTTACACCTGATCTGCTGACACTCTCCAGTAAACAGGTGTAGCGCGCAAAAGTTGTTCGACTTTTGCGAAACAGCTACGCCCCTTCAAAAAGAGCCGCTCGCGGGCTATACCGCCGGTGGGGAATTACACCCCGCCCTGAGAATTACCGGAACATTCCGGCGGGGTTGTCTTAGTTCGCAGTTCACTATATTGCAAGCCACAACCATGACCACACCACGCAAACCACCTACAGCCCGATCCGCCGCCCGCTTGGGTGCGGTGCAGGCACTTTATCAAATGGACATCGCAACCGCCGACTTGAGCGAGACCCTTGCGCAATTTTCATCCCGTGTTGTGGGCGAGAATTTTGATGATGGTCAATGCGGCGAGGCCGATTACAAACATTTGCGTGAAGTCGTGGAAGGCGCTGTGCGCGAACAAGCATTGATCGACCCTACAATCGATAAGCTTCTCGACAAAGAATGGCCGCTGCACCGGCTCGATGCAACGTTGCGTGCCATCTTAAGGGCAGGGGCCTTTGAGATTATGTTCAAAGAAAACGTGCCATCCAAAGTGGCCATTAATGAATATGTGAATGTGGCTGGCGCCTTTTTTGATGGCAAAGAACAAGACTTCGCCAACGCGGTTCTGAATAATTTAGCAAGGCAAAGACGCCCTGAAGAATTTGCGGCGTGATAGCTCAATCTCCTCGCACCACCATTTTACTTCTAGCAATTGCGCAATCACTATATTCATGTGCCGTTATCACGGTCTTTGCCACCGGCCCATTGGTGGGCTTAATGTTAGCACCCTCTCAAGGCCTCGCCACATGGCCGGTTACAAGCTTTGTTGTGGGCTCTATGCTGGCTGTGTGGCCTGCTTCTTATTTGATGAAATTCTATGGCCGCAAGCCTGTCTTTATTGCTGGCGCAGTTTCCAGCATTGTAGGTGCGCTGGTTTCAGTCTGGGCTATCTTCCACAATGATTTTTATCTTTTCTGCATAGGCGCAAGCGTGCAGGGCGTATTGCAAGCCACCAGCAGTTTTTACAGCTTCGCAGCCGCTGAAGCAGCAGGCCCTGAAGATAAATCCATTGCAATTTCATGGGTGCTCACTGGCGGTGTAGTTGCGGCAATCGCAGGAACGTTGATTTCAAGCACTACGCGCGATTTGCTTGCACCATTCACCTTTGCCGGAACCTACATTGCAGTCGTTGTGTTCGCATTACTCAGTCTTATCGTATTTGCATATTTGCAAATGGCCAAACCAACTCAGGCTGAAATTCAGGGTCCACAGAGAAGTTGGCCCGAACTTTTGCAGCAACCCAAACTCGTTATAGCCATGGCCACGGCCATCCTCTCTTACGCCTTAATGAATCTGATGATGACGGCAGCCCCAGTGGCTATGAAAATTTGTGGTTTCGACACTGACGCATCAATATGGGTCATTCAATGGCATGTACTGGCCATGTTCTTGCCCAGCTTTTTCACCGGCGTTTTGATAAAGCGCTACGGTGTGAATCTTATCACCGGAATTGGCATGGCAATCCTAATTAGTGCAGGTGTTACTGCGCTGCTCGGAATAAGTTTCGCGAACTTTTCGATGGCACTCATCTTGTTGGGTTTGGGCTGGAACTTCGGCTTTATCGGCGGCACCACCATGCTCACCACAACTTATACGCCTGCCGAACGCGCCAAGGTGCAAGCGGTCAACAATTTTGGTGTCTCGCTGATGGTGGCCATAGCCTCTGCTGGCAGCGGGCAAATGTTAAGCCATTTCGGCTGGGGATCAGTGGCGCTAACCGTGATGCCAATTGCAGCGGTGATGTTGGCAGTTGTTGTGATGCGGGCGAGAGCTGTTACGGCTTAATGGTGGGCAATAATAATGCGCTGTGCCGAAACACCAATACTTTTGGTCAAGCGATATTTTGACATGCCCAGCGGAACCAAGAATTTTTCTTCCAGCATTTCGCCGGGTGATACTGGTGCTATCATCTTTTTGATTTTACTCATCTGCAATTATTCTTGTTGGCATTGGCGGAGCGGGGAACTCCCCCAAAATCGCATGCCAATAACTCCAGGATCGTGCATCAATAATTCCGGGGGGGTGCGTTCGCGAGTGCAGTGCGCAAATCATCATCATTCAGTATTGCGCGCAGTTTCTTGGTGTCTTCATGCGTGGCATACCGAAAGGCATAGGCCATGAAGCGTGGCAAATCTAGAAGCGCCACTTCGGGCGGTTCAAACCAAATCACCCTAGCTGCCAGCGCGTGAAATTCTTTTGTGTGTGGAAAAGAGTTCATGTTTCTGAGGCCGCTTCAAGCTCGGCCCAAACGATGCGCTGCGCCAATGGCAAAACATCAAGCCTGGGCAAAAACGAGGACATTGGTGAAACATAGAGCAAGGTATTTG
>JANOUE010000180.1:0-8780 GCA_031416755.1 Hyphomicrobiales bacterium | reverse complement strand
GGCATGAAGGGCATCTATCAGCATTGCTCTGAAAAACATTTGCAGCGCTATCTCTCAGAATTTGATTTCCGCTATAGCAACAGGATTGCACTTGGTGTTAATGATCCAGCCCGTACCGATCTTGCGATTAAGGGTATCGTCGGAAAGCGTTTAACCTATCAAACGATTAACTGAGGGGCCTAAGCCCTATGCAATCAAAAACAAAGCCAAAAACTACAAAGCCAAAAGAAGAAGATAAAGAACAATCCGCGCGGTTTATTGAAACCGCGCGGGAACTTGAAGTTGATGAGAACAGTGAGCATTTTGAAACTATTGTAAGGGCAATAGTCAAGAAACGGAATTAACCCCGCCCTTAGCACCTTTATCAAACCAATCGATCAGAGTCTCGCATAGTTTCTTCGTCACCTCATCGTCGGCAATGAGCGCATTCACAAGTATCTTGTCTTTTGCTACGTTTATTGCTTGCCAAGTGCGCCTAACATTTACCATGGTTGGATCAAACTTAAGTTGCTGATACCCTTCGTAGGCAAAAACATCTGCACATTGCAAGGGTGGATAAGCGGCCTTGGTACCAAATGACAGAGTGGCGTTTGGGCGGTCATAGCGTTTCTTAAGCTTGTTAAAATGATAAAGCGCTCTATCGCACCAATCGTTGTCCTCATGAAAAAAGTTCAGCGGTTCCTCAGTCAACTTCATCGCATGACCTATCGCGAAAATGAAGGCTATAAGATAGTCATGACCAATTATGTCCCTAATTCCGGGCCTCTTGGCCAGCCCTTGGTCTAAAGCCTTCCTATCGAGACATGTTACTGCACCGTGAATTTGATGTTTTTGGAATGTAGGAAGGCAGCGTATTACCAATTTATTGCGCGCTTGTACCGTCCAACCTTCGCATTCTTCTTTTCTATTATGCACATCGACGGCGTGGTAGTTTTTTAGCGGACTTATCTTTTTTGCCCAATCTCTTGACCACTTTTCCCACACTTTCGGCCTTGCCCATGCCGTAGAGACAGTCAAGAATTGCGTCCCATCATGGGTGTTTGATTCATCCATAAAGATGCTAATCGACATTACGTTCTCATCCCTCCCGAACATGAATGACTGGAGAGTTTCAAGCACGCAAGCGCCTAGGTTCAAGTCATCAAGATTCGCCATTATAGCTTACCTCTTTGACATTGGGTACGCAAAGTATAATATCGCCAATCAATGCCTAAATTCAGATCGAAATATTTGATGCTTAAGCTGATATTCCCAACTGGTGCACTTCCAAGCGCTCGGTTGCTGGCACAAAATTATCGTAGCAGAGAAGCATGGCTACTTTTGTTCCAGTGGCGTCGGCCAGTGGCAGTTTCAACCAATATTGCACAAGATGTTCTTTGTGGTTGCGGGGGCCCTTCAGCACGCCCTGCGTTGGCAAGCCGCTTTCGATGGCGCGGGAGTATGAGGCCATCCAATAGTCGCGCTTATCGCCCCAATCTAAATCTTCGATCAATTGCCCAGTAATTTCGCGATCATAGATTTCGCGCAGTTTTGTTCCGGCCAAACGCACTTTGCATTTGCCAAAATCAGCATTCACATCAATCAGGCTGAGGCCCGGCAAGATGCGCGGGATTGCAGCCGGATTGATATCGGCGCGGGTGGGCATCCTTCTGTCTGCCGCAGCTTTCAGCCAATAATCATAAAGCTGGCGTTGCTCCGGCACAATCAATTGTGCACGGAATGCGCTTGCATCCATAATCTTATTCACCGCCGCCCCTATTGCCCTGTCGAATCGGTGCCACCCACCGAGACGTTCTTTATGAATCCACAAATAGTGATCCGCAAGAGTCAAGGTTGCTAAAACGTTAAGTTATTTTTGATTGGCAGATTTTTTTCCAAGACCACTGCTGCGCGCAAGACTTGAACGAGTCTTGGCATAGTTGGGTGCAACCATCGGGTAGTCTGCGTTCAAATTCCACTTGGCGCGGTATTGCTCGGGTGTAAGTTTATAGGCTGTACGCAAGTGGCGCTTCAAAGATTTGAAGCGTTTGCCATCTTCGAGGCAAATTAAGTAATCCGGAAAAATGGTTTTCTTGTTGCTGTTTGGAAGGCTTGGAGGCGGAGCAGGTTTTTTGCCTTCGATGACGGTGCTCAGGGCATCATAGATTTCATGAATTAGTTTGGGCAGCTCAGCGCGCGGCACTTCGTTCTTGCTAACATATGCCGCAACAATATCTGCTGCCAATCTGGCAAGGGATGAATTAGATTCCAAAACGCGACATCCTCAGTTCAACGGAGCATAGGGTCCAGACTGTAGTGTGGCCCAATCCCAATAGGTGAGCAAGATGCGTGCTTTGTTAAATGAAAGCGACCCAAAGAGAGATGGCAGTTCTTCGGGGTCTCGGGTTGGATCAAGAATTGTGGTGGCAGCATGGGCCAACATTTCGCCAGCAATAACACGGGGCACACCAACAGCTTTAAAGAGAGCCGCGAGTGGATCACCCTGACGATCGGTCAAAATTCTCTCGGCAGTGGCCGCATCAATTTGCGCGCATTCAGCAATTGCCGCTGATGCTTCATCAATTTTACCATCAGCTGCCAGAGCCAAAGCGGCTTTGATGAGGTCGGGGTCTGGGAAAATATTTTCTGAGCTCTCGTCACTGTTACCGACCAAAGCGATTTTTAGAATCTTTGTTAGGGTCTCAGAATCCGTCAGGAAGCGACTGAGCAAGTAACGGCGGAGTTGTGCTGGTGCAGACCAGAAAAGTTCAAAAGCAAAAGGCACAGGCAAATCCGCCCGCGTGCAAAGGGGCGCTAATAAATCGGTTTGCTTTCCGGCAAAATTCACAAGTTCGATAAAGCTTTCATGCGGAATTTCAGCGTTGGCGTTCCGACATAACGTGAGCAATACCGATGGATCACCGGTCAAAACCAATTTTGCTGCAACCGCCCTGCTGATTTTCCTGCGCCTTGCCATCATACGGCGCTTGGCGGGAAGGCCTTCGTTGATAACGGTGATCAACACCTCATCAGTAATGTGCGAGCATTCCTCTAGCAAGGGACCGGCGACCTCAATGCGCGGATCGCAAATTAATTTGGCGACGATCAGCTGTGGTGGACTCTCCATCATGCACAGGCGTTCAGCCAACATCAGCAAAGACTTCAGCGGCAATTTTGGTACAAGACGCAAAAGAGTGTCTGCTGCGAGTGCACGCTCTTGCGGCAAACCATTGCTGTTGCTGGCTGACATCATGTCAAGCAAGGATCTGGCTAGTTCAGCGGATTCTTGTTCTTGCGCTGGCGTTTGCTCAACAACAGGCCCAGGCACTCTGACAGGCGCAATAGTTTGAATCTGACTTTCATCTTCGCGCGACGTGCTGCGCAACATTGCTTGACGCGGCCTTGGCACGTCAGGCTGCAAAATCGTTTGCAAAGTTGGAACTTCAAATGGCGGTGGCGCTTTTGCCGCGAACTCAACCACTTCAACAATCTCGGGTTCGACAATTACAATTGCCACTGGTGCAACACCGACTAGCGCTGGTGCTGGCAAAATTGGCGGCGGAGTTGGCAGTTGCAAAACCATTGGAGCAACAATGATTTGCGCTAGCTCGGGCAAAATTGCCGGAGGAGCTGGCAAGTGTGGGGCTACTGGTGGAAGAGCAACTGCTGGTAGGATGGGTTTTAGCGACGGAATTGTATCTGGCTTCTTAAGGAGAGCTGTGAGCCTGCGAAATGAATCGGCTGATATTGATTTGGGATTTGCCTGTGCCAGAGCGTTGACGGCCAATCCACCCAAAACTGAGGGCATGGCTGTCACAGGGTTGGTTCCCCGTGCTTCGGCAAAATTAGACATAAATACGTTTTTCTCCCACACTTCCCAGCCCACCAATGCCCAAGAGTGTTTCAAACTTGATTAATTTGAATGGTTTGGTGCCATGAGATGGCAATTCGTTTGTAAGCATGGTTAACGCTTGGTAAAATATCGGTGTTTGCAACTTCACAAATCACCTTTAAATGCCCAGATTGGTGAAAACCCAGGAGACTGCACCATGAGTACAATTGACAAACCAGATTCAGAATGGCGCAAGCAACTTTCGCCGGATGCTTATCATGTAATGCGCGAGCATGGCACGGAACGCGCTGGCACCAGCCCCCTTAACCAAGAATCGCGCAACGGCATGTTTCATTGTGTGGGTTGCGGCAATGCCGTTTTTCCTTCTGACGCAAAATTTGAATCAGGCACAGGTTGGCCCAGTTTTTATGAACCTGTTGCTGCTGAAGCTATTGGCACAACAACCGACCGCAAGTTCTTTATGACGCGCACGGAAGTGCATTGTGCCGACTGCAATTCACATCTCGGCCATGTGTTTCCTGATGGTCCCAATCCCACTGGGCTGCGCTATTGCATTAATGGCGTTGCCCTTGAATTTACTCCGGAAGATGAAGACGAATGATTTTAGTTCCACCTCACGCCCAAAAGCGCCCGCACCATTCAACAGCCCACGGTATAGCGCGGGTGGATGATTATCATTGGCTGAAAGCTGAGAACTGGCAAGACGTAATGCATGACCCTGCAGTTTTGCCACAAGATATTCGTGATTATCTGGAAGCCGAAAATGCTTACCATGAACAAGAGATGGCGGGCACTGCTCATTTGCAAGAAAAACTCTTTGCAGAATTGAAGGGCCGCATCAAGGAAGATGATTCTTCGGTGCCTGCACCCGATGGATTATATTTCTACTATTCAGCCACAGTGACCGGCGGGCAATATGCGCGTTATTGCCGGAGGTTGCGTGATGGTGGCGATGAGCAGATTATGTTTGATGGCGATGCGCTGGCCGCCGGCAAAGAGTATTTCAGTTTTGGTGGTATTTCACTTTCGCCAAATCAAAAACTTGCGGCTTGGTCTTATGATGACAAGGGTTCTGAATTTTATGATCTGCGCATTCGTGATTTGAGCACGGGTGCTGATCATAGTGAAGTGTTGGTGAACACATCTGGGGGTGCTGTGTGGGCTGCTGATGGCAGTTCCATTTTTTATACCACGCAAGATGAAAATCATCGGCCATTGAAAACTTACGCCCATGTTTTGGGAACTGCGCAAGCTGACGATGTGTTGGTGCATGATGAAAAGGACACCGGGCTTTTTACCGGAGTTGGTTCGACCAATTCTGAAAAATTTATCATGGTCGATATTCATGATCATGATACGTCTGAGATTTGGTTGATTGATGCTGATAGGCCTGCGATTGCCCCGCGTTTGATGATCTCGCGGGCTGCGAAAATTGAAGCCGAAGTTGAACATTGGAATGACAAATTTATCATTAAAACCAATAGCAACGGCGCAGAAGATTACAAAATTGTTGAAGCGCCAATTGCCAATCCATCGCCAGAAAATTGGACCGATTTAATCCCGCATCGCCCTGGAATTTTTCTGGTTTCGATGGGCGTGTTCAAAAATTGGATGATCCGGCTGGAGCGTGAAAATGCGCTGCCCCGCATTGTGATCCGTGACATGAATTCTGGCGAAGAGCATTCGATTGCGTTTGATGAAGAAGCTTACTCACTTGGCTTTGGAGAGATGCGCGAGTTTGATACAGATACGCTGCGCTTCAGTTATTCATCGATGACAACGCCCGTACAAGTTTATGATTATAACATGCGCAGTCGGACACGGGTGTTGCGCAAGACCCAAGAGATTCCAACTGGCCATGATATTTCACTTTATAAAACGCGGCGCATTCAAGCGACAGCTCATGACGGCGAAAAAATTCCGGTGACTTTGCTCTACCGGACGTCCACGCCACTTGATGGAACTGCTCCGCTTTGGCTTTATGGTTATGGCTCTTATGGCATTTCAATGCCTGCGGGATTTAACACCGGGATTCTTTCACTGGTCGATCGCGGTTTTATCTATGCGATTGCTCATATTCGCGGTGGGCAAGAGAAGGGCCGAGCTTGGTATAAGAATGGCAAGCTTGAGCATAAGATGAATACATTCAAAGATTTCGTTTCGGTTGCCCAGCATTTGATTGATACAAAATTTACATCCCGTGGAAAAATTGTGGCCCAAGGCGGCAGTGCGGGCGGCATGCTGATGGGGGTCGTCAGCAACTTGGCACCCGAATTGTTCAATGGCATCATTGCCGAGGTTCCGTTCGTTGATGTGCTGACCACAATGTTGGATGATACGCTTCCGCTGACACCGCCTGAATGGCCGGAATGGGGCAACCCGATTGCGAGTGCTTCGGCATATCGCGATATCGCTGCGTATTCGCCGGTCGATAATGTTGCTGCAAAAACCTATCCGCATATTCTCGCCGTTGGTGGGCTCACAGATCCGCGGGTGACGTATTGGGAACCTGCCAAATGGGTGGCGCGATTGCGCGAATTGAAAACGGATCAGAACCTGCTGCTGTTCAAAACCAATATGGGGGCTGGACATGGTGGAGCTTCAGGGCGGTTTGATCGGTTGAAAGAAGTGGCCTTTGTTTATGCGTTTGGACTGAAAGTGGCGGGGAAGGTTTAATGTTACTTGTTGCAGCTCAGGCTTCTTTATTGATTGTTGATGTTCAAACTCGGCTACTGCCAGCCATGGCTGAACCAGAGCGCGTAGTCTCGCGTAGCAAAATTTTATTGCAAGCCGCCGAAACATTGCACATTCCAGTTACAGTGTCAGAGCAATATCCAAAAGGTTTGGGTTACATAGTGCCTGAACTTGCAACGAACACTGCTTTTAAATTTGAAAAACTATCATTCTCCTGTTGGCGCGACGCGGCGATGAAGGAACATTTTATCAAATTGCATGATGACGGTCGGCCACTGGTTGTGGTGGCTGGCATTGAGGCGCATGTGTGCGTGTTGCAAAGTTGTGTCGATCTTTACAACGCCGGGTTTGGCGTGTTTGCGGTGGCAGATGCCATGTCTTCACGGCAGGGCTCTTCTTCAGATTTAGCATTTGAGCGCTTACGAAACGCTGGTATTCAAGTGATCAATACCGAGATGGCTGTTTTTGAACTTTTAGAAAAAGCGGGCACCGCAGAATTTAAAACTCTTTCAGCGCTCATCAAATAGATCGGAGTTACGATGGCCAAAACTGATTTCAACTGGGAAGACCCGCTCGATCTTGAAAGCTGGCTCACTGCTGAAGAGCGCATGATCCGCGATTCGGCTCGGGCTTTTGCGCAGGATAAATTGATGCCTCGCGTGAAATCGGCGTTTCGTGAGGAGCGCTTTGATGTGGAGATCATGCAAGAGCTGGGGGCGATGGGCTTTTTGGGCATGATGAACGCGGAAACTTATGGTGGATCTGGTCTTGGCTATGTGGCTTATGGATTGGTGGCGCGCGAAATTGAGCGGGTTGATTCTGGCTATCGTTCAGCCATGAGTGTGCAAAATTCTCTCGTGATGCATCCGCTTGAGGCTTACGGCACAGAAGAACAAAAGCTGAAATATCTACCAAAGCTTGCCACTGGCGAAATGATTGGATGTTTTGGGTTGACCGAACCTGATGCAGGCTCTGACCCTGGGGCCATGGCAACGCGGGCAGTGAAAGCATCGGGCGGTTATGTTCTCAATGGCAGCAAGATGTGGATTTCAAATTCACCGATTGCGCATGTAGCAATCGTGTGGGCAAAGCTTGATGGTGAAATTCGTGGCTTCATTGTTGATCGTGGGTTGAAGGGCTTCACCACGCCGGTGATTGATGGCAAGATTTCGTTGCGTGCTTCGATCACAGGTGAAATCGTTTTGAACAATGTGGAAGTTGGTGAAGAAGCACTGCTGCCCCACGCCAAGGGATTGGGTGGTCCGTTTGGGTGTTTGAACAAAGCGCGCTTTGGTATTGCTTGGGGCGTGATGGGTGCAGCCGAAGACTGCTGGCACCGTGCGCGCAGCTATACCATGGACCGCAAACAATTTGGCAAGCCTCTGGCGGCCACGCAACTTATTCAGAAAAAACTGGCTGATATGCAAACCGAAATTGCCTTGGGGCTTCACGGTTGTTTGGCTTTGGGCCGGGCGCTGGAAAAAGGCACTGGTGGACCTGCGGCGATTTCATTGATGAAGCGCAATAATTGCGGCAAGGCTTTGGATATTGCACGTATGGCGCGCGACATGCATGGCGGCAATGGCATTTCAGATGAGTATCATGTGATCCGCCACATGGTTAATCTTGAAACCGTTAATACCTATGAAGGCACCCATGATGTGCATGCGCTGATTTTAGGCCGCGCACAGACGGGGTTGCAAGCATTTCAATGAAGATCTCGATTGTTCGCGCTGATCCGCGCAACTTTGGTTTATTTCTGCAAGCAAGTGATAGCTATTTGGCTTTGCTTTATCCGGCGGAAAGTAACCATTTGCTGGATGTAGAAACCTTGCGCCAGCCACAGATGCAGTTCTTTAGTGTGACTGTTGATGGTGTTGCCAAGGGCTGCGGTGGGTTTTGGGCGCATGCGGATTACGTGGAAATTAAAAGAATGTGGATTGATCCAGCAGCCCGTGGGCTTGGGCTTTCCAAAAAATTGATGCGGGGAATCGAAGATGGAGCAGGCAAACTGCACTTTAAAATTGCCCGGCTTGAAACTGGAATATATCAGCCTGAAGCACTCAGCCTGTACCGGGCGCTTGGCTATGTGGAATGCGCGCCGTTTGGCAATTACAAACTGGACCCGCTGAGTATATTTATGGAAAAAACACTTGCAGTGGATTAGTCGGAGCCATCAAGAGTTTTATTGCCATAGCACAGCACATCATTACGAGCATGGGGCGAATTATTTTTGCGCCTTGTTTCATTGCGG
>JANOUE010000179.1:0-17431 GCA_031416755.1 Hyphomicrobiales bacterium | reverse complement strand
AGCCGCCGCCGAATGGGACCCCGTAACGGAAGCCGACCGGGCCGCAGAGCGCGTGATCAGAGAGTTGATTGAAAAATCTTTCCCCAACCACGGGATTATTGGCGAGGAATATGGCATTAAATCCACCGGCTCTCCCTATAGCTGGGTGCTGGATCCAATTGATGGCACACGCTCATTTGTAATCGGCATGCCCACTTGGGCCACATTAATTGGACTCTACCGTGATGGCTTACCGCTGCTTGGTGTCATGAACCAGCCTTTTGTGGGTGAAATGTTTTATGGCAATCCATCCGGCGCTTGGCATAAGCACCAAGGTAAAATTGAAGCCATCCGCGTTCGCCCTGCAATTCCGCTGGCCAAAGCGTCTGCCGGCACCACATCGCCTTATCTTTATGACAAGCACCCGAATTTTGCAGTACTGCGCAAATCAGTCACCTCTATGCGCTTTGGTGGTGATGCGTATTTCTTCGGGCTGCTGGCCGCTGGTCACCTCGATATCGCCATGGACCCAGGCCTGCAAATCTATGACATAGCTGCCTTGATCCCCATCATTGAAGGGGCAGGCGGCGTGGTTGGAACCTGGACAGACAATGACCCAACCCAAGGCGGCAATGTTTTGGCGGCTTCGTCGCAGGCTTTGTTAGAACAGGCTTGCGCTGTGCTGCGTGGCTAATTACTCGTCGCGGTAAACTCGCTCGCGCTTTTCATGGCGCTCTTGGGCTTCAATGGAAAGTGTGGCCGTAGGCCGCGCATCCAAACGCTTGAGACTAATGGGCTCGCCTGATTCTTCACAATAGCCATAAGAACCGTCGAGCACGCGCTTCAACGCAGAATCGATTTTCGAAATCAATTTGCGCTGGCGGTCCCGTGTGCGAAGTTCGAGCGAGCGATCCGTTTCCGAAGACGCACGATCGGCTACATCAGGAAGAATATGATTTTCATCTTGCAAATTGTTAAGCGTTTCTTTGCTCTCGCGCAAAATATCTTCTTTCCACGCCAAGAGCTTGCGCCGGAAATATTCAATCTGCCGCTCATTCATAAAGGGTTCGGAATCTTGCGGCTTATAATCATCGTCTAAAGTTATCGACATTGAAGTGCTCTCTTCCCAACAGAATGTGCGCGCTCATAGCAGCCAATCATGACAGCGGCAATACTTGCAAATGTTTAAGAAAACAGCCGTGATTCGTCACGTTTGTCTTGCATCTGCATCAACCAGTAAGAGCCTTGAACCCCAAGCCTGCCCATCTGGCCAAAAGCCCAGTGAGGCGCAAACGGACTAAACTTGAGGTAGCTATCGTCACCATCAGCAATTGCTGAAGCAAGAATGATGCCAGCCATGGCGGTGGTGTTAAGGCCATGCCCACCAAAAGCTGTGGCAAACCACTGGCCTTCTTGGTCGCGCCCAATTAAAGGCATTTTGTGCAGGGCATAGCCCATCAAGCCCGCCCAAGCATAATCAATCTTCGGATTCCCAAGTGCTGGATAAGTGGCCAACATATCTTGCTTCATACGTTCAGCCAGGCGCGAAGGCCGAGACACGCGCGTGGTAATCCGCCCACCCCACAAAATGCGGCCCTCATCAATTAATCTATAATAATCTCCTGCCCGCCTCGTATCAGAAATGGCTGAGCGCGTATTAATTGATGACTGCTGAAGCGATTCAGTAACGGCAACATAAGTGGCAACTGGCAACACCGCACGGCCCGATGGTTTGTGAACAGCGCGCCCGGTGGAAGATACGCAATGCACCACATGCCGTGCCCGCACTTGGCCGAGTGTCGTCTTCACCAAAAACTCATTGCCCAATTTTTCTGAAGAGCTGACGGCACTATTCTCAAAAATAGACGCCCCGGCCGCCCGCGCCTTAGTTGCAATGGACAGCAAATAGCGCAGCGGATGAATGTGAAAAGCCTTGGGATAATATAAGCTTTCAAAATAACGCGAGCTTGAAAGACTTGCCCGCGTAGCGCTCACCGAAAAATGCTGCACATCTTCATCATAGTGCCGCACCATGTCTTCGCCGTGGGCTTTCAGCCCACCTCGATCATCATAGCGCGAGGCCACTATCCAGCCATCGCCCATTTTATCAGCAGGCAAAACTTCGCGCCGCACATATTCCGTGCCCTTGCGCGATAAATCATAAAGCTGCCGCGACGCATCAAGCCCCACACGCCGCTCGATATCTTCTATGCCCAAAGCAAAGCCATTGGACACAAACCCGCCATTGCGACCAGAAGCGCCCGACCCAATCAAATTCTTTTCCAGCACCACAACTGAAAGCCCAGCCCGCGCCACTTCAAGCGCTGTGGTAAGCCCCGCCAAGCCACCCCCAACAACACACACATCAACCCGCAGTTCTTGCGTAAGCGGCTGACCTAAATCTCTGCGTGACGTGGTTGCGTCATACCATGTTTCAAATTTCTCAATCATCTGTGCCATTTTGAACCAAATTATTTTTACGATGCTTAACGCAAAATTAGAACAACTCGTCCAAGTTTAGCAATATCTGGGTTAGTGTGGATGAGTATCATGCGTTTTGTATCTTTTTGTGCGTTATTAGCAACAACAACAGCTTTGTCAGGCTGTGCGGGCGGCGATGGCTCGGCCTTGAGCTTGGCTACAAGTGGTGTTGATATCTGCGGAATCACCGATCCAAATTGCGCTACAGCAAGCACAACAGGCACCGCAAGCGGAACGGGTGGCAGCACAGGCGGAGGCACTGGCGGTGGCACCACAACACCTCCAACTCCAGTAGTGACCGGCACAACAGCTTTCGCCAATGGCAATGCTACAATCATTTTGGAAAAATCTGTTTTAGTGAATAAGAAAGCAACTCCCGCCCTTGCAAGAACAACGTTCACAACAGCACCGACCAGCACTGCCAAATTTCTAACCAACATAACCTCAACAACTACAGGTTCATGGCCTGAATCATTGACTATGACCGAGTATGATTTCGGCACGGCTGCATCAGGCGGGCTTGGCTTGGGTGGTGACTACAAAGAATACCGCGAATTGACGGACACGACCGACGAAGAACTTCAAGTCTGGACTTGGCGCCATAGCGCCGGCATTCAATACCGTGACGTTCCGGCAGGTGGGGAGGCCTTACACCAAGCTTGGTCATTCCAATCCAAAAGCGCACTCGCAGCCGATGCAAAATCCAACGCGACACAAATTAGTACCGGCGGAAATGTAAATTTCAATGGCCAATATGGCGCAACTGCAAAAACTTGGGGTTGGCTTGACCCCTCCAATCCCAGCCAAACTCTTTCCCGAAATGGAATTTGGCAGGTCAATGGCACCGCTTCCATTGACGGCGATTTGAGTACCGGAAACATAACCGGCACTCTTTCACCAACCGCATGGATTGGCTGGCAAACTCTCAATCCCAACCCATTAGACCCCACCACTACAGGTCGAAGACTGGTGCTCGCAACTGATACTGCCAATGCGAACTTTGCCAGTTTCATGAACGACAGTATTCTGATTTCGGGAGCAATCACGAGTGGAACGACTGGCAACAGTATCGTAGGTTCAGCTGTCATGGACCCGACATTGGGTTGGGTTACCGGCAGTGGAATTAATCCGATGTATGGTGCCGTTTTTGGTGCAGCAGCAGATGAAATTACGGGTGTGTTCAATCTCAAGGCGGTTTCACCAGAACCAGTAGGCGGTACATTTCCAATCAATGACGATCGTCGTGGTTACATTCAACAAAGTGGCGTGTTCAACGTTCAACGATAATCTGTAGGCCGTAATGACAAAACTCAACGCAAATCAAATCTTAGGGCGCAAACTTGGGTGCGCCCTAAAATCCTTTGCTTTGGGCAGTGCATTATTCTGTGCCAATTTAAATTCTGCAACTGCTGCACTTCCAGAACCAAACATCAATGCCCTGCAAATTGAGATGTATCAAAAGGCCCCAGAAGGCAAACGTGTGCATTTCCTCATCGAAATGGCCAAAGCTGGAGAATATGAGCAAGTTGAACTTCTGCTCAAGCGTTTTCCGCTGCAAGGGCCACACGCAGCCAATCGCAAACTTTTCATCGAAGGCCTGATAAAAAATGGGCGTGGCGATTTTACCGGCGCTGTAAAAAATTACCGCGCAGCTTTGGCCAATGACCCTAAATTAACCCTCGTTCGATCTGAACTCGCAATGACGCTGGTTAAACTGGATCAAGATGACAGTGCCAAACACCATCTCACACTTTTGGCCGCAGACGCTCCGAGTGAAACTGACGCCGCTGGCATCAAATCATTCATTGAAAAAATTGATGCTAAAAGACCAATGACCTTCAATGGCTATCTCTCATTAGCCCCATCAAGCAACGTCAATGGCGGCTCCAATCATGCCACAGTCTATTCACCTTGGAACCAAGGAGATTGGAGCATCAGCAGCAGTCAACAGAAACAAAGCGGTATCGGCGTTGCAGCGGGAGCCAGTGTTGGCTATTCAAAACGTCTCGGCAACAAACTGCAGGGCGTGTTGGCTGGCAATGTTGATGGCAGAGCCTATTCAAACTCGGATTATAATTCACTATCATTTAGCCAATCTGCAGAAATTCGCTTTCTGCTTGACCAAGGTTATTTGGGCGTAGGACCGGTTGCCAATCAATCAATTGATATAGCCGAACGATCTATTGCATTTCACAGCTTTGGTCCGAGAGCTTCGTTCGTATACAATGTGACACCTCAGAATTTGATTTCGGCCAACACACTTTACGAGTGGCGTGATCGAGCAGGTTCAAGCCAAGACGACGGCACCGCATCACTATCAAGCATTTCAATTACCCATGCTTTCGATTCAAGTTCCAATGCCACGGTGTTTGGCGGTTTCGACAGAATCAAAACAGCACTCGATACGACATCTTACAAAACAATCTCAGGCGGCCTTCGTTTCTACAAAGAATTACCACTGGGTCTAACAGCCAACGTCAGTGGGCAGGGTCGTTTTTCAAACTTCGATGGCATGACGATGTTAACCTTAACCACCCGTGAGGACCAACGCTATATTGGTTCGGTCGAGCTAACCAAGCGTGATCTCAATTGGTTCGGTTTTGCGCCTTCACTGTCCTACACTTACACAAAGAACAAAAGCAACATCGCCATTTATGATTACGACTCCCACGCCGTTGACTTCCGCCTGACCAAAGATTTCTAAAACTTGCAGCACAGGCTGGCACTGGCTAAAGCAAACTTATGAAATTTAAATCTGGCCAAGACTTCGCAAATCTTCCCTCCAAGGCTGTCACAGTTCTGGGCATGTCGGGGGTTGGAAAAACCACTTTGGCAGCACTTCTCCAAGCTCAACAGTGGTTTCAATATTCCGTCGATTACCGTATTGGCACGCGTTATATGGACGAGCATATTGTTGATAATTTCAAGCGCGAGGCCATGGGCAATCCGTTTTTGGCTGAGCTTTTGCGCTCAGATTCAATATATATCCGTTCGAATATAACGTTCCACAATTTGGCACCGCTCTCAACCTATTTGGGCAAGCCTGGAAATCCGGCCAAGGGCGGAATTTCTTTTGCCGAATACAAGCGCCGCCAAGCCCAGCACCGCGATGCCGAAATCAAGGCGCTCCTTGATGTTCCGGAATTCATTGGTCGTGCATCTGAAATTTATCGTTATAAAAATTTCATCTGCGATTCCGGTGGCAGCTTGTGTGAAATCGTCGATGTTGAAAATCCGAATGACGCAGTTCTGAAATCTTTGAGCGAAAACTCGTTGTTGCTTTATATTGAAGGCACGCCCGAACACGCGCAAATGCTGGTGGAACGCTTTAGAAAACAGCCAAAGCCGATGTATTATCAACCGCAGTTCCTCGGTGAAAAATGGGGTGAATATAAAGCGCTTCATAAGAATCTGAATGATGATGATGTTGATCCTGATGGATTTGCTGTGTGGGGCTTTGAGCAATTGCTCCACCACCGCATTCCGCTCTATAAAAAAATCGCTGATCAGCTTGGCTATACGATCCGAATGCAAGACATTCCAAACATCAAAACTGAGGCTGATTTTATCGCCCTCCTGTCTCGCACCATTGATCAGGTTTAAAATAGACGATGCCCATTCGCATTCCAGATGAACTCCCCGCACGCCGCATTCTTGAACAAGAAGGCGTTTCAGTGATGACCAAAGCCACTGCCGACCGCCAAGATATCAGGCCCTTGCGCATCGGCCTTCTAAATTTGATGCCCAACAAAATTAAGACTGAAACCCAGTTTGCAAGGCTGATCGGCGCAAGCCCGTTGCAGGTTGATTTGTCATTGATCAAAATCACCAATCACACCCCAAAAAATACCTCGCAAGATCACATGCTGGCTTTCTATGAATCTTGGGAAGACATTAAAGACCAACGCTTTGACGGCTTCATCGTCACTGGTGCACCCATCGAACAGATGCCCTTTGAAGACGTAACCTATTGGGATGAACTTGCCCGCATTTATGCCTGGACACAAACCCATGTTCATTCCACCATGAACGTGTGTTGGGCAGCACAGGCGGCACTCTATCATTTCTATAAAATGCCAAAGCATGCGTTGCAGCAAAAAGCCTTCGGCATTTATGCGCATAAAGTTTTAAAACCATCATCCAATCTGCTGCGCGGCTTCTCCGATAATTTTGTCATGCCCGTTTCCCGCTGGACTGAAAGTCTACAAAGTGATTTGCCAAGAAATGTAGATCTGCTGATGGCCTCTGATGACGTAGGCTTGTGTCTAGTGGCTGATCCTGCCCACCGCATGATCAACATGTTCAACCACATTGAATATGACACAGGCTCTTTGGGCGATGAATATTTCCGCGATGTGGAGGCTGGAAAAGCCATTAAGCCACCCGCCAATTATTTTCCAGGCAATGATCCAAAACAAAAGCCTGAAAACAGCTGGCGCGCGCACGCCCATCTGCTCTTCGGCAACTGGATCAATGAGCTCTATCAAACCACGCCCTATGATCTAAACAACATTGGTAAATCATAAGGCCTCTTGTTTTCAAGCCCTTAAACCCCCAATTATAGGCGCTTGAAACCAAAGGGTCTGCGTAACTTGAATCTCACACGCATCATGGATGGCAGCCGCATTGCAGCGGGTGGCCTGAAAGATTTCGCATCTGGTCTGGTGCAACCCACACTCAGACTTGGCGTCACGGGCCTCTCGCGCTCTGGCAAAACCGTGTTCATCACCTCACTGGTGCACGCGCTGCTGAAGCAAGCGCGCCTGCCCGTGTTCGAAGCCATGGCCCAAGGCCGCATCACACAATCTTACTTGGAACCCCAGCCTGATGATGATTTGCCGCGCTTTGCCTATGAAGATCACATTGCGGCCCTAACCTCGACAGATCGCCACTGGCCCGAAAGCACAAGGCGCATCAGCCAGTTGCGCATAACGCTTGACTATCAACCCAGCGGATTTTTTGCCCGCAATTTTGGCAGCGGAAAACTTCATGTCGATATCGTTGACTATCCCGGCGAATGGGTGCTCGATTTACCTTTGATGAACTTCAACTATCAACAATGGTCTGCCAGAACCATAGCCGATAGCCGCAAAGCCCCTCGCATTACATTGGCCAAAAAATGGCACGCTCATTTACAGTCGCTCAGCGCCGACAGACCAGCCCAAGAAAGTGACGCCGTTGCAGCTGCGGCACTTTTCACAAATTATCTGGCCAGTTGCCGCTCTGAAGAAGTCTCTCTCTCCTCACTCCCACCAGGTCGCTTCCTCATGCCCGGTGATCTTGCAGGCTCGCCCCTCCTCACTTTTGCGCCCCTTGATGTGGCCGAAGATGCGCAATTTGTGGCGGGCTCGTTGGGTCAACTTATGGCGCGGCGTTATGAATCATATGTGGCAAAAGTGGTGAAGCCATTTTTCTTTGGTCACTTCGCGAGATTAGACCGCCAGATAGTTTTGGTCGACGTTCTCACCGCATTGAACGCCGGCGCAACTGCGGTGAATGATCTCAAAACGACACTCACCGATGTGATGTCGAGTTTCCGCCTTGGCGCAAATTCCTTCGTCTCAGAACTCTTCGGTCACCGCATCGAAAAAATTCTATTCGCCGCAACCAAGGCTGATTTGTTGCATCACACGTCGCACAACAGACTAGAAGCTATTCTCAAAGTTTTGGTCGAAGACGCAGCGTTGCGTGCCGAATATGCCGGTGCCACATTTGATATTACCGCCATCGCCGCCATCCGCGCCACGCGTGAAGCCTCCGTCAAACAAAAGAGCGAAGAACTTGCTTGCATCGCTGGCATTCCTCAAGAAGGCGAAAAACTTGGCACCACGATATTTGATGGAATCAAGGAAGCGGCAATATTCCCGGGCGATCTTCCAGAAAACCCTCAAGCAGCCCTCAACGGCGAACTTGAAGGGCAACTTAAATTCTTGCGCTTCAGGCCGCCATTATTGCAAGGCGCAACCTTCCCACACATTCGCGTTGACCGCGCTCTGGAATTTCTAATTGGTGATAAATTTCCATGACCAAAAACAGCCGTGCACCGCAGGCCTTCATACTTGATGAGCAGCCCGAACTCAAAAAACCACTCCGTAAACCCAGCATCACATTCGCCACTGCTGAACCAGCACAAGAGATGGTGCTCGCACCACAAACTTATGTGCAGCCGAAAAACCGTGGCTGGCGTTGGGGCAGTATATTGCTTGGCAGTCTCTTTTCACTCCTAACATTATGGGCAGGCCTCGCCGCCACGCAAATGATTGAAAGCTTCTTTGCCCGTTCACCACTCTTAGGCTGGGCAGCCCTCAGCGTGGGCGCGCTCGCAGCGCTGGCAGCCTTGATCATAACACTAAAAGAAATCTTGGGGTTGGCCCGCTTGAGGGCCATTGAAACTTTGCAGCTCACCGCGGCCCACGCCATCAACCAAGATGATGAAGGCTCGGCACGCCAAACCGTTGAAGCCCTGAGCCAACTTTACAAAGGCAAACCCGAAACTGCGTGGAATTTAAAATCATACGCGGCCCATGCTGACGATATTCTCGATCCCCGCGACCGCGTGCGCTTGGCCGAGCGCTATTTAGTCGATCCACTCGACGAAGTCGCCCATCGCATCATCGCCAAACGCGCCAAACGGGTAACTTTACTTACGACTGTAACTCCAACGGCGGCTTTGGACATCATGTTTGTAGCCGCGCAAAACATTGCCATGCTGAGAGAAATCGCAACACTTTATGGTGGCCGCCCCTCCACATTTGCCACATTAAAATTGGCCCGCATGGTGGTCGCGCATTTAGCAATAGCGGGCGGTCTGGCTTTATCAGATAATTTCATCCACCTCTTTGTCGGCAAAGGCCTGCTCGGGCGATTATCGGCCCGCTTTGGAGAAGGGGCCGTGAATGGCATTTTAACCTCGCGAATTGGCCTTGCCGCTTGTGATGTCTGCAGACCGATTCCAAAAGAAGTGAGCAAGCGCGAAACTTTGAGCAGCCTGCTGAAAGAACTTGCCAGTTTTGGCGCAAAACAAGACACAGTTTAAGCTTTCATTAACGCTCTGGCCAAGTTCTCGCTTGCAAGCAATAGTATAGAAGGGGATTACGGCTCAAACTACCTTTCAAGTGGGAGTTCAAAGTGGCCTTTAGCAGCACAATTCAATCCAACGCAGTGCACAGCGCATCAGCGCCCGTGGCTTCACCGCGTGTGATTGAAATTCACTCAACATCACAAGCTTTGCGCGCCATTGAAGGTGATTGGCGTCAACTGGAAATTGAGAACACCGGAAAAACCACAGTATTCCAAAGTTTTGATTGGGCAATGGCTTGGTGTCAGGCCTATATGAATGCTAAAACCAAAACCGAACTTTTCATTATAACTGGAAAAATCAACAACAAGATTTCATTCATCTTGCCATTGGCAAAAAATTACAAGCATGGCCTTAGTACTCTTGACTGGCTGACCGATCCTGTCGGTCAATATGGCGATGTGCTCTGCTCTCAAAATCAAAGTGCGCAAATCTGGCTGCAATCAGCGTTCCAACATATAGCTAAAACCAAAGGTATTGATCTCGTGCGGCTGCGCCATGTGCGTGCCAATGGCAATGTTGAATATTTTGCTAACCAGAATTTGCAAAATGCAAAATGCTATGAGCGAGCACCATATCTTGATCTTACCACTTTTAAATCTGAAACAGAATATGATGCGCGCTATACATCCACACAGCGCAAGCGCCGCAAGAAAATTCGCAAAGCCCTTGAGGAAATTGGTCCAGTCGTTTTCAAAGCCGCAACTGAAGGCCTTGAGGCCGACGCGCTGATCGAAGTTTCCATTACGGAAAAAAATGCATGGCTCTCAGATCGCGGCCGCTTCAACCGTATTATGGGATGTCCCAGCCATATCAAATTCTTGAAACTACTCTCACGCATGAAATCTGATTCATTTGGCTTTTGTGCCACAGAACTTTCAGCAGGCGGAAAACCAGTGTCTTGGGAAATCGCCTTTCGCTATCATGGCACGCATTTTGCTTATATCACGTCGCACTTGAATGCCTTGACTGACTTGTCGCCGGGCCGCCTCCATATGGATTTATCGCAGCGCAAGGCTTTGGCGGATCGCCAAAAAACTTTTGATCTTATGGTTCCATATGATGCCCATAAGGACTCCTGGAGCTCTGCTTATATCCCCACCAATGATTACTACATGCCAATTTCAATTCTAGGCAGAATTTACGGCTTTGCGTATTTACGTACACTGAGGCCAGCCCTTCGCAAAATATATTATAACCTACCTCAACAAGTACTGCGTTTCTTGCAACCCCTTACGCGGCACTAAATCCGTTTTCGGGTGGTTTATCTGCGACTAAGATATTATAGCGCAATCCATGAACCAGCCATCCCACCAAGTTATGGGCCCAACAGAATGGGCAATGCTCATCGTTCTCAGTGCCATTTGGGGTGGATCATTCTATTTTTTTGCGGTGGTCATCAAAGAACTTCCAGTTTTTACGATCGTATTCTTTCGGGTCTTTCTGGCCACAGTTGCACTGTGGATTTTCATCGCCATTTCCGGTCAAAAACTACCGGACTTCAAATCGACTTGGAAAAATTTCTTCCTCATGGGTTTCTTCAACAACGTCATTCCCTTCAGTCTGATTGTTTGGGGAGAAACTAAAGTTGCCCCTGGCCTTGCTGCCGTGCTCAATGCCACAACACCATTTTTCGCGGTCATCGTTGCACATCTTTCTATCCAACAAGAAAAACTAACATGGAACCGCTTCGCTGGTGCACTGGTTGGTTTGATCGGCGTTGGCGCTTTGGTAGGTTATGAAGCCATCAAAAATTTAGGAATGGATTTGACTTATCAAATCGCAATTGTCGGCGCGTCTTTAAGCTATGGCATCTGCACCATATTCGGTCGCCGCTTTGGCGGTATTCCTCCCATTGTAACGGCTGCATCACAAACCGCCGCATCAAGCCTGATGCTGTTTCCTTTAATGCTGATTATTGACCAGCCTTATAATCTTACGATGCCTAGCCTCAACGCTGCGCTCTCGCTTGTGGGCCTTGCGCTTCTTTGTACCGCTTTTGCTTACATTATTTTCTTCAAAATTGTAAATCGCGCTGGCATGACTAACGTGACTTTGGTCACATTACTTGTTCCCGTGAGTGCCATGATGCTCGGTGCTTTGCTTTTGAACGAACAAATCACCGAGCGCCACTTCCTTGGAATGGCTGTAATTGGCATTGGATTGGCCTTGATTGACGGCCGGATCCCGCGCACATTGATCAAAACATTACGAGGCTAAAATGTCACCCACAGAATTCACCCCCTATGCTGGTTTAATCGGCGGTATACTCATCGGCCTTTCAGCCATCGTGCTCATGGCCTCCTCAAGTCGCATCTTGGGTGCCAGTGGGATATTTGGTGAAATGTTGACACTAAATTTCGATAGCAATTTTGTGTGGCGCCTCATTTTCATTGTCTGCATGTTGTTGGGCACAGCTTGGGCAGCATTGTTTACCGGTGTGGCCCAGCAGATGGCTTTTGCTTCTGGACCATTGCTCACCGCTGTCGCTGGCGTGAGTGTTGGTGTGGGTGTTTATCTTGGCAGTGGCTGCACATCGGGTCATGGCATTTGCGGCAATGCGCGGTTTTCAAAACGCAGTTTTGTCGCAACCTGCACATTTATGCTGGTGGCGATCATCACCGTTTACGTCATTCGTCATGTGATCGGAGCATGAGGATGGAAAAACTCACAAGTGCAATTGCTGGTCTGCTCTTTGGCGCAGGTCTCGCAATTTCCGGCATGGTCAATCCCATGAAGGTTTTGAACTTCCTAGATCTCTTCGGCTCCCCTGATTTCACCTTGATCTTCGTGATGGGCGGTGGCCTTCTCACCACATTAATCGGCTACCAACTCTTATTCAGACGCAGCAAGCCATTTTTAACAGACCGTTTTGATCTTCCTGACACTAACTTCATTGATAAAAAACTCATCGGCGGCGCTGCCCTTTTCGGCCTGGGCTGGGGCATCAGCGGCGTCTGTCCGGGGCCAGCAATAGCAGGATTGGTGTTTGGAAATAGTCTGAGTTTTATTTTTGTGATTGCGCTGGCGGTGGGAATTTTGGCAGCGAAATTCGCATCTACCGCCCGTAGCGTTTCATAATATCCAGCATTTGTTCAAGTGGCAGCGCAATACTGGTGTTGCCATTGCGCCCCACCATTGTCTCATTGCAAATCATCGAATCCAAAACTGCTTCTTCAGTGGCCTCAACCACCGCGCGGAACAATCCATCAATGGCATTATTAGCCAGATAATCAGCTGAACGCCTTGCACCCACAAATGATTTTTCATTCGCAGTCGAAAACGCCAGAAAAATATCGCCCGAACTATTAGACCCAATCGTGCCGGTGCGCGCCAGACCAACAGGCACACGCCGCGCCAAGCGTTTCAGCTGATGCGGCTGCAATGGCGCATCAGTCGCAATAATCGCAATTACCGACCCCTGATCCTTGCCGCGCAATTGATCCTGTAAAATATGTTGTCCAACCGGCACACCCAATACGGTGAAATCTTCGCGCCTGCCAAAATTCGATTGCAGAAATACGCCTAGTGTAAATGTCTCGCCATCAATATCAACAAGCCGTGAAGCTGAGCCGTTGCCCGCTTTGAAATCATAGGTGATCATGCCCGTGCCACCGCCCACACTTCCAAGCTCTACGGCCCCACCATGGGCGTTGTCTAAGGCTTGCATGGCATGAGCAGTTGTCACATGAAATCCATTGATATCATTGAGATCGCCGTCATAAGTTTCGGCCGCAACTGGCAATCCCCAATCTTGGCCGGTGCCAATCTTGTGTTTTATCAACCACCGCAATGTCGCATCACGCGTCACACCACATGATGCAGTATTGGTAATGGTAATGGGTGTTTGCAATTCACCAGCTTCTTCAATCCAAGCAAGCCCAGTCATTTCACCATTGCCATTGAACGAAAACGAACCTGCCGCAACCGGCACATCCGCTCTGGCGCGGCCACGCGGCAAAATAGCGGTTACACCAGTGCGGATGTCTTCGCCGCCTATCAAAGTCACCACGCCAACTTCAACGCCCACCACATCTGTAATTGCATTAAAACGACCAGTTTTTCCAGCAAACGGTAAACCAAGTTCGCGACCGCGAATTTTCATAACTGCCATACCTGCCTGAAGAGAATCTGGTCTTGCTCTAGCACAGAATACCGTTAGTTTGAAATTCATGGCTGTTGAATCCGTGACCAATTATAAAGATGTGCTAATTGTGCTGGCTGCAGCGGGCCTCGCAGTGCCACTGCTGCGCCGCATTGGTATCAATACAATTCTGGGGTTTCTTATCGTCGGCCTTCTGCTCAGCCCAGGGATATTGGGCAGGCTTGCAACGCCATTTCCATTTCTCGAAAATCTAAAATTATCGCGCGCCGACGACCTTGCAACCTTCGCTGAGTTCGGTGTGGTGTTCCTCATGTTCCTGATAGGCTTAGAGCTTTCTCTGCAACGCTTAATGACAATGAAACGCTTGGTGTTCGGTTTTGGTGGATTGCAAATTATAATTTCTGCTGTTGCACTTACGATACTCATGCGCTGGCTTGGGTTTGTGGATCGTGAAGCACTGATCTTGGGTCTCGCACTTTCATTATCTTCAACTGCCGTAGTCATTCAAGTTTTCGCCGATGATAATCGCACGGGCAGCCAAGCGGGTCGCACGTCATTTGCGCTGTTGCTCATGCAAGATCTCGCCGTCATTCCCATCCTTCTGCTGGTTAAAATATCCGGAGGCGACGGCTCAAATTTTATTTGGCAAGATGTAATTGTCGCCTTTGCTCAGGCCGCGATTGCAGCAATCATCGTCATTGTCGTTGCACGATATGCGCTGCGTCCATTCATGCGGTTGGTAGCCAGCACTCAGAGCGCCGATCTCTTTGTTGCCGCAGTATTATTAATCGCCATTGGTTGCGGCGCACTCGCAATATGGGCCGGACTTTCAATGTCATTGGGCGCGTTCATCGGAGGTTTAATGTTAGCCGAAACCGAATATCGCCGCGCCATCGAAGCTACAATAGAACCGTTCAAGGGCTTGTTGCTGGGATCATTTTTTTTGTTAGTCGGGCTTGGAATGGATGCCGATGGTTTATTGCAATTCCCGGTCTATATCCTGGGCCTTGCCATTGTGCTGGTTACAATCAAGGCCGTAATCATTTACAGCCTCGGCAAACTCTTCCGCCTGTCGCACCGGGTTGCATTTGAAACGGCGCTGTTGTTGGGGCCCTGCGGAGAATTTGCCTTCGTCGTTATTGCTGCCGCAAAGGCTTTGAACCTTTTTGCTTCCGCCGAGACGGCCAACATTTTATTAATCGTCACTCTTACCATGATGGCTATTCCTCTGCTCGCCAAGCTTGCCCACAAGGTCTTACTGAAAGTACCTGCCATAGAATTTGATGCGCTAGATCTTCCCAATGATCTCAGCGGCCATGTTATCATCGCAGGCTATGGTCGTGTCGGCACTCTAATTGGCGCAATGTTGGATGAACACAAGATTCCATTCATCGCGGTAGATGGCAACATATCCATCATCAATGCGGCTCGAAAAATTGAACGCCGCACCTATTTTGGCGATGCCAGCAACCCGGAATTCCTACGCAAATGCGGTCTCTCCAACGCTCGCGCTCTCGCGGTCACTATGGACAATCCTGTCCGCGCCGAAGAAATTGTAAAAATGGCCAGAGCTGAACGCGTTGATTTAAAAATCATCGCGCGGGCCCGTGATGAACGTCACGCCGCCTTGCTTTATGAGGCCGGGGCGACTGAGGCAGTGCCTGAAACCATTGAAGCCAGTTTACAATTGGGCGAGGCACTGCTGGTGGAAACCGGCGTACCCATGGGTCTCGCCATCGCCTCGGTGCATGAACGCCGCGACGGATTTAGAAAGCTTCTGGGCCGCCCAAATCGCAAAGAAATTTTGGCACGATCCACAAAATCTTTCCGCGACCGCTTGAAATAATTAAGCCACGCCCAACTTCTTTTGCAGACTGGTGCTTGAAGTTGTATACTGGAACAACAACCGCTCCCCGGGATTGATGTAGCGGAAAGCTTGCTGCGCCATCAATGCCGCTTCATGAAAGCCCGAGAGAATTAGTTTCAATTTTCCGGGATAGGTATTGATATCACCAACCGCAAAAATACCGGGCACAGACGTTTCAAACTTTTCGGTATCAACCGCAATCAAATTTTCAGTGAGATTCAAACCCCAATGAGCAACTGGACCGAGCTTCATGGTGAGGCCAAAGAACGGCAACATGGTGTTGCAGTTAACTTCGCTCATCGCACCATCGGAACCTTTGATTTGCGCGGAAGCCAACATACCTTCGGCACCAGTCAATGCTGTTACTTGCCCAATTTTTAATTGCATTTTACCCGTCGCAACAAGCTCGCGCATTTTATTGACCGAGTCAGGAGCCGCACGGAATTCATCGCGACGATGCAGCAATGTCATGCTTTTCACGATTGGTTGTAAATTATTGACCCAGTCCAAAGCCGAGTCTCCGCCACCAACAATTAAAATATCTGTGCCGCGAAACGCTTCCATTTTTTTCACAGAATAGAAAACCGATGAGCCTTCATAGGCTTCAATGCCAGGAATTGGCGGCTTCTTCGGCATGAACGAACCACCACCGGCCGCAATCACCACAACTTTACAATTGAAAGTGAGATCGCCATCCGTCTTCAATTCAAAATCACTGTCACCCCGCTTCACCAGCGAAGTCACCATCTGATTGAAATGAAACTCTGGTATGAAAGGCTTGGCCTGTTCTATCAAACGCGCTGTTAACTCCGAACCTGTGACCAAAGGCAAAGCTGGAATATCGTAAATCGGCTTCTCCGGATAAAGTTCCGCACACTGACCACCCGGCCGATCTAAAATATCCAGCACATGGCAGCGAATATCGAGCAGCCCCAATTCAAACACGCTGAACAGCCCGCAAGGCCCAGCACCAATAATTACAACGTCAGTCGTGATCACATCAGACATAAATTCAAATCTCGTTTAGAATTGCTTTTCTGGAACCGTGACACGAAGCCCATCCAAAGCATCGCTCACTTTAATTTGACAAGACAAGCGGCTGTTGTCGCGCACGTCGAAGGCAAAATCTAACATATCTTCTTCCATAGGATTGCGGGCACCCACTTTGTCGCGCCATTCGGGTTCCACATAGATATGGCAAGTGGCGCAGGCACAGGCCCCACCGCAATCTGCATCAATGCCGGGCACCTGATGTTTCACAGCGGTTTCCATAACCGTCATGCCGGCCACACCATTTGCGGTGATTTCGGTGCCATTATGTTGAATGAACGTAATTTTGGCCATAGTGGAAAAACGCCTTCTCTCTGATTACGAGGGTTACATAAGAGAAGCATGGATTAAACGCAACTGGTCAGCTCAACTGCAAAAATTCACCTGCGGCGGCTTTGAACCTCACCGCAGCCTGCTTCAAAAGCCTGCGAAGTTCGGCTTGCTCAAAAGCCAGTTCATCCCACCCTGCAGCAATGGCGGCAATTTCAACGGCGCCAATCGAAAGTGCAGCACCACGCAAAGTGTGACCCATATATTTAGCTTCATCAACTTGAAACTTAGCAACACTAAGCTTCTTCTGTGCTCCTGTGAGTTGATCCATAAACAGGTCAATAATTTCAGTTGCAGAGCGCGGTCTCCCATCGTGCACGAATCGAGCTGCCGAACATCCAAGGCAAGCAATTTTCCAATTGCAAAATGTGAGACATGCCGTCTACTTTGAACCTGTCTACTCTTCATAACTCAAACCCACCTCACTGCCGCTCACAGTGCCACAGACTTCATACAATTGCCTGAAGGAACAAGGCTAAACTTCAATTTATTGAATCGATTCAATTTGATCCACAATTTTAACCAAATTTTCAATTAACCA
>JANOUE010000178.1:0-18857 GCA_031416755.1 Hyphomicrobiales bacterium | reverse complement strand
AACGTTGACCCAACGCTCGGTAGCGCCGGATTCAAGTATGGCATCAGCAATGGCTGAAATTTTGTAACCATCTTCGAAGTTGGGTGAAGCCTGTTTGCCGCTGACGATGGCCGAGAAGAAATCATAGCATTCGATGATCTTTGTCTCGCCATAACCGATGCCCAGCGCGGGAATGGGCCAGAGGCCTTGGCCATAGGGGTGGTTGGGACCTGTGTAGATGGTGCGAAAGCCGCGTGTCTCTGCTGGATCATCGGCAAACATCACTTGCACTTCGTCCATGCGCTCATAGTTGAAAGCGATGGAGCCTTTGGTGCCATGAATTTCAAAGGTGAGGAAATTGTTGCGGCCGTGGGCATTGCGTGAGGCTTCGACAGAACCGACAGCACCATTCTGGAATTTCAGCAGCGTGATCATTTCATCATCGACATCAACAATGCCCAGGGGGCCAGCCGCGGACTTGTCGGAAGCACCAAGCTTGTCCAAGCCGCCTGCTTGCAAAGGACGCTCAGGAATGTAGGTCTTCACGATGGCGTTGACAGCACTGACTTCGCCCACCAAGTAGCGCGCAAAATCGAGAACATGGGTTCCAATGTCACCCACGGTGCCGGAACCCGCAATCTTCTTCTGAAACCGCCAAGACAGGGGACCATTCGGATCTGCCGACCAGTCTTGCAGATAGGTGCCCCGAAAATTCAAAATCTTTCCAATGCGACCTTCTTCAATCAGCTTCTTGGCCAGAGCAACGCCCGGTGTGCGGCGATAGTTGAAGGCCACCATGTGAATGACACCGGATTTTCGCGCCGCTTCAAACATAGTCTTTGCTTCAGCGCCCGTGCGCGCCAATGGCTTTTCACAGATCACATGCTTGCCGGCTTTCAAGGCTGCAATGGCGATCTCGGCGTGGCTGTCATTGGGGGTAACAATATCGATGACGTCGACGTCTTTGCGGGCGATGGTTGCTTTCCAGTCGGCGCTTGATTCTTCAAAGCCGTAGCGCGCAGCCCCCTGCTTGGCCAATTCACTGTTCATATCTACCAAGACCTTGCGGTGCGGGATGGCAGGGGCTGGCCAGAAGAACATTGGCATGGCCGCATAAGCCATGGCGTGGGCCTTGCCCATGAAGCCGCCGCCAATCATCGCCACATTCAGGGTCTTGGTCACGATTGTTTTTCCACCTTCTTAAAGTCTGTAATTGTCTCTCTTTAAGTATAAAAAATACAGAAGTCAATATAAAAAATACATAAGTTTACTATCTTAAGATTTTTTAATACTTATTTTCGCATTTTGGGTCGCCAAACTTAATGGAATATGCTAAGTAAATCGGCAGTTCTGCTGATTAGTGACCCTGCTTCCCGCAATGGACTTCAATTCCAGCAAGAGATGAAACCATATGTGAGGCTGGAACGGAATGAATGTGATGACACGAGCCTTGCCCGGAAAATTTGATATGCCTGCCGATACGAACCTCGCGGCTGGGCTTGCCGGGCGCACCAACGACGAAAACCATGCGGGCCGACCACGCCGTGCCGACGCAGAACGTTCCTCGCTCGCACTCATTCTCAATATTGTGCGTGATGGAGATGCCGACACGCGCCCCGACATTGAACGGCTGACGGGCCTCGGCCGCGCCATCGTGGCTGATCGGCTGTCAACGCTGTTTTCGTTGGGGCTTGCCGAAGAAGGTGATCTTGGCCAGACCACTGGCGGCCGCGCTCCGCGCACCATTCAGTTCAATCCTGACGCCGGCGTTGTTTTGGTGGCGGCTTTCGATCAATCACGCATTGGCGTCGGCATGGCTGATCTCAAGGGGCGGTTGATTGTCGAACACCATGAGGCAACGGACAATTTTGCCGACCCGGTTCAAGTCCAAAAACGGTTGACAACACTTTTCGACTGGTTGCTGGAGCAACACCGCAAGGATTGTCAAGTCTGGGGCGTTGGCATATCGGCTCCTGGACCCGTCGAAGAATCTGAACATGCGTCACCGCGCCTGCGTCTTTTGCCGGGTTGGGATGAATACCCCATTGTTGACCACTTGCTGCAACATTTTCGGGCTCCGGTATGGATGCGCAGTGGCGTGCAGATGATGGCTTACGGCGAATATAAATCGGGAAGTGCTGCTGGCACCCGCGACATTATCTACGTTAATCTCGGGCGCAGCATTGGCGCTGGACTGATTTCAGAGGGACAACTGCATCGCGGCGCCCAAGGCGGAGCCGGGCTCCTGGGCCATGTGGCTTTGGCGGACGGCCACCAGTATCGCTGCAATTGTGGAAACATCGGCTGTCTTGATACAGAAGCCGGTGCTGACGCCATTGCCCGCGAGGGCTTGGCCTTGGCGAGTTCGGGCGAAAGTCTCATGCTGTCTGAAACGCTGGCAACCGAAGGCTCGATTTCAGCCGTTGATGTGAGCATCGCCGCCCAATCAGGAGATTCAGCAGCCGCTGAAATTCTTGCCCGTGCAGGCCGTCTGATCGGCACCACGCTGGCCTCGCTGGTGAATGTCTTTAATCCATCGCTGATTTCCCTGGGCGGCGAAGTTGGCCAACTCGACGACATTCTGCTTGCTGCCATCCGTGAGTCTGTCTATCGCAGTTCCCATCCTTTGGTCACCAGAGACTTGCGCATTCAGCGTTCAGCGCTTGGAAATTCAGCGGGCCTTTCCGGTGCTGCATTGGTCGTCACTGATTCAATGTTTGCACCGGAGTCAATTGTGAATTGGATTGGTGCCGGTGCCCCGCAATTGTCAGACACCGCTCTGCGCCAGATCGCCAGGGCAGACAAGCAGGTGCTTGGCAACGTCGCACGCCCCATTCCTCCAGCTGTGGCGTGAAAGGAATGCACTGATGCCAATTTCCGGACTTGGTCCCCATGGTGAAATCGCACAATCACCCGACAGGCTGCGCATTTCAGCCGAGGAAGCCGAACGCGCCCGCCAGGGTAAATTCCGCGTGGCCGTAGTTCTGCACACCACAAAAAGCGATTGGGCTAAGCAGCATCTGGTCGGTATCGCCAAGACACTTGGTGACCACGGGGCCGCAATTATCGAAGTTGTCGACTGCAATTTTAGCGCAGCGACGCAGAATTCAAGTTTTGAACGCCTCACGCAATCCAGGCCAGATGCAATCATCAGTTTACCCGTCGGCAATACCGCTATGGCGGAAGCTTACCGCAAGGCTTCAAAGGCCGGAATCAAGCTCATTTTGCTGGACAACGTGCCAACCGGGCTGTTGCCGGGCACGGACTATGTCAGTCTCATTTCTGCAGATAATTTCGGGCTGGGTCAGATCGGCGCGGAACTTCTCTCGCCTCATGTTGCCCGCCATGCTGCAATTGGCATCCTGTCTTACCGGAAGGATTTCTACGTCACCAACGAACGTGAAATCGCATTCCGGCGATGGATTGAAACCAAGCGGCCTGACATCACTGTGCGGCAGGGCGAATTTGACAATCCGTCACAGGCAGGCGAGACGCTGAACCGGCTGCTCGAACTGCATCCCGATATAGCCGGTATATTTGCCGTGTGGGACGAGGCGGCCATATCCGCATTGGCGACGATGCAGGCCAATGGACTGACCTTGCCGATGACAACAATCGACCTTGGTGAGGAGGCAGCACAAGCCTTGGCTGAGAGTACAATAATGAAAGGCGTTGGCTCACAGCGACCCTATGATCAAGGCGTTGCAGCCGCGCGTGCAACCTTGTTGTCACTCATCGACCGTCAACCGCCGCCGTGGCTTGCACTCCCCGGTCTTGCAGTCTCACCGGAGAATGTTATCGAGTCCTACCAAGTCATCTGGCACATGCCCCCGCCACCGAAACTTGTAAAAGCGGTTCTGGGTTAGCGACCTCATCACTGTTTCCTGATGTTCAGCGGCTTTCCCGCAAATTCCGACGTATCCCAATTGTTGCTCAATTGCCAAACACCTGCGATTCAGAGAACAGAAACCACAGGCGCCACTACAACCAGAATTATCCGGACATAACCAAGACAACTGCCCTCAGACCTGTCGTCTAACCAAGTGTTGTACGACCTGACACATAGGTGACAAACTGTACCAGACACATAGGTTACACTTTTTGCTGTTTTAGACAAATGTGGGAGGTGGAGATGCCGTGGAAAGTGAGTTCGGATGTGGACGAACGCCTTCGTTTCATTGCCCACCTTCTTGAAGGTGAGACAATGACGGATTTGTGTGTTGAGTTCGGGATATCGCGCAAGACTGGTTACAAGATTTACGATCGCTACAAGCAAAGCGGGGCTGAGGCCCTGACCGACCGATCAAGGCGACGCGCTGGACCAGCGCAGCCACTGGCTCACCTTGTCTCAGCATGAGAGGATAGTAATTCCTCACCCTGAGGAGCCCACTTAGCCGCAAAACCCACTCGGGTTTTCAGTTAAGTGGGCCTCGCAGGGCTCTTACTTTAGCTCCGCTGCTGCGCGCGCTAATTTCTCAATGCCTGCCCAATCGCCTGCTGCAATCAGGGCTTTTGGAATCATCCATGAACCGCCAACGGTGATGACATTGCTGAGTTTTAAATAGTTTGGAGCCAATGCTGGTGTTATTCCCCCAGTCGGACAGAATCTAATTTGCGGCAAGGGCAAAGCAAGGCTAGCAAGATAAGGCACACCGCCCGCTGGTTCGGCGGGAAAAAATTTTTGAATGGTGTAGCCCCATTCCAGAAGCGCCATGCATTCACTGGCGGTCACGCCACCGGGCAATAGTTCTATATCTTCTTCGTCTTCAGCAGCACTCAAAAGTTTTCCCGTGGAACCTGGTGATACTGCAAAGGTGCAACCGGCTTTGCGGCTGTCGCGCAATTGTTGTGCTGTGAGCACTGTGCCAGAGCCTATGATGGCTCCTTCAACTTCAGCATTGATGGCTTTGATGCATTCGAGTGCGGCTTTAGTGCGCAAAGTGATTTCCAAAACTGGAAGGCCGCCACGCACCAAGGCTCGAGCTAATGGCACGGCATCTTTCAGGTTTTCGATCACCATTACGGGAACCACCGGAGCGCGTTTCAGTGCGGCTTCTAAAGCCTTTTGATAAATCTTCGTCATCATATCATCCCAAAAATTGAGGCACCTTGATCGGCTCTTCCTGCGAGGTTTCTGAAGGCAGCAAAGAGTTCACGGCCAGTGCCCACCTCATTGCCACTCAAATCTTTGGTGGCGAGTGGTCTGGCGTTAAATTCGTTTTCGTCCACTAATATTTCCAAACGGCCCGCAGTCGCATCGATACGAATTATGTCACCGTCTTTAATTTTTGCAATCGCGCCACCATCGGCTGCTTCTGGTGTCACATGAATGGCGGCTGGCACTTTGCCCGATGCACCAGACATGCGGCCATCGGTGATCAAGGCTACACGGTAACCTAGGTCCTGCAACACAGCGAGCGGCGGCGTCATTCTATGAAGCTCTGGCATGCCATTGGCTTTTGGACCTTGGAAGCGAACAACGGCGACCACATCTTTGTTGAGCTCGCCCGCCTTGAAGGCTACGTGCAATTCCTCTTGAGAGTGAAACACGCGGGCGGGAGCTTCGATGACATGACGATCCAACGGAATGGCCGATGATTTTATGACAGCGCGACCGAGAGGGCCTTCGAGCACATTGAGTCCGCCAGTGGCTTGGAAGGGTTCAGCCACGCCTCGCAGCACGCTTGTGTCACCAGACGTTTTGGCCGCGTCACGCCACGTCATTGTATCTTTGGTATCGAGGGCTGGTTCTTGTAAATAACGCGAAAGGCCGTGCCCCATGATGGTCGTCACATCTTCATGAAGCAGGCCAGCCTCAAGCAATTCTCGGATCATAAAGCCCATGCCGCCTGCCGCGTTGAAATGGTTCACATCGGCTTTGCCGTTTGGATAAATTCTGGTGAGCAGTGGCACGGCTTTGGAAAGCTCGGCCAGATCGTCCCAGGTGAGAGCAATTCCTGCTGCCGCTGCCATAGCGACCACATGCATGGTGTGATTGGTTGAACCGCCAGTCGCAAGCAAGCCCACGACGCCATTGACTACGGCTTTCTCGTCATAGATTTTCCCAATGGGTGTGTAATGCTTTCCTAAAGTGGAAATGCTCATTGCCTGTTTGGCGGAAGCCTTGGTAATTTCATCGCGCAGAGGGGTTCCGGGATTGACAAAAGTCGAGCCTGGCAAATGCAGACCCATAATTTCCATGAGCATTTGATTGGAATTGGCGGTGCCATAAAACGTGCACGTGCCGGGGCCGTGATAGGCTTGAGATTCAGCTTCCAATAACGCCTCGCGGCCTACTTTACCTTGGGCATAAAGCATACGGATTTTGCCTTTTTCTTCATTGGGCAAACCAGAAGTCATCGGACCAGCCGGAATGAATACTGCTGGGAGATGGCCAAAGGCGAGTGCGCCGATGATGAGGCCTGGCACAATTTTATCACAAACGCCGAGATAGACTGAAGCATCAAACATTTGATGAGAGAGTGCCACAGCAGTGGATAGCGCAATCACATCGCGTGAAAAGAGCGAAAGCTCCATACCGGTTTCGCCTTGGGTGACACCATCACACATGGCGGGAACTCCGCCTGCCACTTGGGCGGTGCCGCCGGCATCGCGCGCTGCTTGCCTGATAATATCTGGGTAATACTCAAAAGGCTGATGAGCGGAGAGCATGTCATTGTAAGAGGTTACGATGGCGAGGTTTGGGCCAGTGCCGCTGCGCAATGCATGTTTGTCGCCAGCGTTACAGGCTGCAAAACCATGGGCGATATTGGCGCAACCTAAAGATTTGCGCTTGGGTTGATTGTCATAAGCGGCGGCGATCTTGTTGAGATAGCGCGTGCGACTGTCTTTGCTGCGCGCAATTATTTTTTCGGTGACGAGTGAAGTTGTTCTGTGTAAGGTCATTATGGACACCAATACAATGTTGTTGGTTTGGCCGAGTGGAGCACGGCACGCACGGGCATTTCATTTTCGTCGCTTCCAGCCAATGCAGCATCTAGCACTTTCATCTTATCATCTCCTTGAATATGCAAACAGAGATGTCGCGCAGCGAGGAGACGCGGCAGAGTGTACGTGAGGCGGGGTTCACCTGCACCAGGTGCAGTCATGGTAATGATTGAATGAGCTTGTTCAATATCGAGTGCGGCAGCGAGGTGATTGCCGCCTGGGAAGAACGAGGCTGTGTGCCCATCATTGCCCATGCCCAATATTGCCACGTCAAAGCGCGCTAGATTTGCCGCGTTGGGATTTTCGTAGAGCGGGATAAATTGGGCTGCGGCGGCTTCATTTTGCATCAACGATGCTTTAACAAGCCTTGCATTGGAACGCTCACTTTCCTCGCTGACTTGGCGTTCGTCCACCAGCGTGATCTGCACTTTGGTCCACTCAAGCTTGACTTTTGAAAGTGCGGTAAAAAACGACTTTGGCGTTGACCCACCGGAGACGGCGAGCACGGCAAAGTCTTTTGTGACAATTGCAGAGCTGAGCCAGCCTGCAACGTCAATGGCCAAACCATCAGCCAGTTCTGCAACCGTTGTAAAAATGCGCCGGGTTTCGATCATGCGAGTAGCCCCTCATACCAGGTACGACCATCGCGTTCGATCAAGGCCACAGCTTGGCTTGGGCCCCAGGTGCCAGAGGTATAGGGCTTCGGGGGCGCGTTGGTTTCCTTCCAATGATCTAAGATCGGATCAATGAATTTCCATGCAGCTGTCACTTCATCGCGACGCATAAACAAGGTTTGATTTCCTCGCACCACATCCATGAGCAAACGTTCGTAAGCATCAGGGTTGCGTACCATAAAGCTCTCCGCGAAAGTCATGTCAAGTGGCACTTGTTTCAAGCGCATGCCGCCAGGACCTGGGTCTTTAATCATCAAGAATAACTTTACACCTTCGTCAGGTTGCAACCGGATAACGAGGCGATTGGGCTCCATGTTGCCTGCGGATTTATCAAACACCGAATGCGGCACAGGCTTAAACTGCACCATAATTTCAGATACGCGAGACGGCAGGCGCTTGCCGGTGCGGAGGTAAAACGGAACACCGGTCCAGCGCCATGAACCGATTTCGGCTTTTATCGCAACAAAAGTTTCGGTGGTGGAGGGGGCTGCCAATTCTTCGAGATAGCCATTGACCGCACCGCTGGCCGATGCGCCTTTTGTGTATTGACCACGCACGACATGTTGATCGATGTTTGCTGGCGTTATGGGTTTAAGCGATTTCAGCACTTTTAGTTTTTCATCGCGCACCGCGTTGGCTTCCATCGAAGTTGGTGGCTCCATGGCCACTAAACATAAAAGCTGCAGAATGTGGTTTTGCACCATGTCACGCAAAGCCCCTGCGGTATCATAATAACCGGCGCGGCCCTCCACGCCTAAAGTTTCGGCAACGGTGATTTGCACGTGATCAATGTGGGCGGAATTCCAAACCGGCTCAAATAGCGCGTTGGCAAAACGCAAGGCCATCAGGTTCTGTACCGTTTCTTTACCGAGATAATGATCGATACGGTAAATCGCCGGTTCTTTAAACACTTTGCCAATGGCTTCGTTCAAGGCGCGTGCTGAGGTGCCGCTCTTGCCAACCGGTTTCTCAATGACGACGCGGGTTAAAGGTGTCACTAAATTATGATTGCCCAAACGCTCGCAAATGGGGCCGAACAAATCGGGGCCCACGGCCAAATAGAAAATACGAGCGCGATCTTGGAAGTCTTTCAGCGTGGCTTCAAGCTTGGACCAGCCTTCGTCCTTACTGGCTTCTGCTCCCACATAAGACAGGCGCGACAGGAAACGTTGAATCATGTCTGGGTTACGCAGTTTTTCATCGACATGTAATTCGAGCGCTGTTGTGGCGAAGGCTTTAAATTCAGCATCGCTCATCTCACGGCGCGATGTGCCAATGATGCGCGCTCCAGCAGGCAGCTGGCCTTGTTCATCACGGTGGAAAAGTGCTGGAATAAGTTTGCGCTGGGCCAAATCACCCGTTGCTCCGAATACAATAATATCAAACATGTCGACCGGGATGATGCGGATGGTCATATTAATCTCAAACTCCAGTTTTGAGGTGCGCCCCTCATAAATCTTGAAGCGGGGGTTACCACAAGTAAAAAGTCTCTGGCAATAAATCTATCGGCGTGATTTATAGCATAGAGGCTCTGCGTTTTTAGAAGGGGTTAAGTCATGATACTGTGTTGCGGTGAGGCGCTAATCGATTTTTTGCCCCGTAAAGGCTTAGATGGTGCAGAGGTGTATCAACCATTTAATGGTGGTTCGATTTATAATACAGCTATAGCACTGGGGCGCTTAGGGGCCAAGGTTTCGTATTTTGGTGGACTATCATCAGATTTCTTCGGCGATAGTTTGGTGGCGGGGCTGAAAGCGAGCTGTGTTGATATTAAGCCAGCCAAAATTCAGGCGCTGGATACAACACTTGCCTTTGTGAAATTATCCGATGGGCAGGCGCGCTATGTTTTTGTGGATGCTGGTTCGGCTGGCCGCATGTTGACCAAAAAAGATTTGCCCAAGCTTTCGAAATCAGTTGCGGCTTTGCACTTTGGTTCAATCAGCCTGATCCCTGAACCTTGCGGTGGCACTTACGAGGCCTTGATGAAACGCGAATGCAAATCCCGCGTGATTTGTTTAGACCCCAATATTCGCCCGACTTTGACCAAAGATAAGCGCGGGCATGTGGCCAGACTCAAGCGTTTGATTGCAATGGCTGATATCTTGAAAATTTCTGACGAAGATGTGACATGGATGACGGGGCGTGATGATTTGGCCAAGGCCGCCAGAGCGTGGCTGAAAAAGGGGCCGAAGATTGTGGCCATTACCAAGGGCGGCGACGGGGTGGAGATTTATACCCAGGCTTTTTCGTTCCACCATGCAGCGCCAAAAGTTGAGGTAGCTGATACTGTTGGTGCTGGCGATACATTTACGGCGGGGTTGCTCGCAACGCTATTGCAGGAGGGTCATCTTACCAAAAAAGCACTGGCCGCCATCCGCGAAGATGATTTGCGCTTTGCCGTAGATTTTGCTGCGCGTGCTGCTGCAGTCACCTGCACAAGGCCAGGCGCCAATCCACCATGGGCAAACGAGATGGTATGATTTTTCCCGTCGACGATATTATCCTCGACCTCAAGGCCGCGCTCAGCTCGCGGCCTTGTGTTATATTGGTGGCAGAGCCTGGGGCGGGCAAGACGACGCGGGTGCCACTGGCACTTTTGCATGAGGATTGGCTTTCGGGCAAAAAGATTTTGCTGCTGGAGCCGCGCAGGTTGGCTGCTCGCGCTGCGGCATCGCGCATGGCACAAACTTTAAGCGAAGAGCTGGGGGTGACTGTTGGTTACACTGTTCGCTTGGAGCGTAAAGTTTCTAAAGCCACACGCATTGAGGTGGTGACCGAGGGAATTCTCACGCGGCGTTTGCAAGCAGACCCTGAACTTACCGATACCGGACTTATTATATTTGACGAGTTTCATGAACGCAGTTTAGATGGCGATCTGGGATTAGCGCTTGCGCTTGATGTGCAGCGCGGGCTTCGGGATGATTTAAAAATTCTGGTGATGTCGGCGACGCTCGACACAGATAAACTTTCAGCACACTTAAATGGAGCACCGATTATCAGCGCCAAAGGCCGTATGTTTCCGGTGGAGACCCGCTATCTCGACAAGACGTCACGGCAATCGATCGTTGCCGATGCTTCACGGGCGATTTCGAAAGCACTGCGAGAGGTCAAGGGCAGCCTATTGGTATTCTTACCTGGCGAAGGCGAAATTCGCCGCGTGGAACAGGCGCTGCTGGTGGAGGGTGTGCCTGCAAACATTGATGTGCGGCCGCTCTATGGAGCTATGGGTTTAGATGATCAGGATGCTGCAATCAAACCATCGCCTGCGGGGCGGCGCAAAATTGTTTTGGCCACGACTATTGCCGAAACCTCTCTTACCATTGATGGTGTCGAAGCGGTGATTGATTGCGGATTTAAACGCGCGCCACGCTTTGATCCCGCATCTGGCATGACAGCGCTGGAGACCGTGCGGGTAAGCCAAGCCTCCGCTGAACAGCGCAAGGGCCGGGCGGGGCGTTTGGGGCCTGGGGTTTGTTACCGGCTTTGGGCGGAGGGCGAGACGCGCGCTTTGATCGCGCATGATGCTGCTGAAATCCGAATTGCAGATCTCTCTGCGCTGGTTTTGGAGCTGGCCAATTGGGGGGTGACAAAGCGGGATGGGTTGCCGTGGTTGGAGCAGCCGCCGGGTGCTGCTTTTGCGCAGGCGCAGGATTTGTTGCGGCAATTGGGGGCTCTTGAAAGTTCAAACCGGATAACTGATCACGGCCGCGCTATGGCCAAGCTGCCACTGCATCCCCGGCTTTCGCATATGGTGATCACAGCGAAGTCTCAGCTTGCAGCTGACGTGGCAGCCCTGATTTCGGAGCGCGATGGTTTGCCACGCGACACATCTGTCGATATCGAAACTCGTTTGATGCATGTGCGCGGTTCGGCGCGCGAACGCATGAAACGTGTGGCAAAGCAAATTTGCGATGCGGCCGGCATTAAAGCTGACGGCGAAATCTTTTCACATGGTGTCTTGTTGGCCTTGGCTTATCCAGACCGGATTGCGCAGAAGCGAGGAGCGCTAGGGCGGTTTCGCATGGCCAGTGGGGCTGGAGCAATTGTGCCAGCCCATGATCTCTTGGCAAAAGAAGATTTTATCGCGGTGGCTTTGCTGGATGGCACGCAGGTTGACGCCAAAGTGCATTTGGCGGCTGTAATTACGCGGGCTGAAATTGAAACGCATTTCAATAATCTGATTGTCGAAAGCTCTGGCGTATTTTGGGATGCCAAGGCGAATGCTGTGAGTGCTGCGCGCAGCTTAAAACTTGGTGCATTGGTTCTCGAAGAGAGACCTTTGGCAACACCCGAACCAGAGGCAGTGCAGATTGCTATGGCGCAAGGTGTTCACGCAATGGGGTTATCGTGTTTGCCGTGGACCAGCGCTTCCACTATGTTGCGTTCACGGATTAATTTTTTGTGGCGGTTGATGCCGCAGGCGGGTTGGCCGGAATTATCGGATGCAAATATATTGGAGGCCCTGCCGCCTTATCTCGCCGGCAAAAGCCGCAAAAGTCATTTGGCCGGTCTGGATATGGTGATGATATTGCGTGGGATGGTTGATCACGCGCTTTTAACGAGAATCGAAAAACTTGCACCCACGCGCATTGAGGTGCCGGGTGGTGGACATTATGCAATTGACTATTCGGTTGAGGGTGATCCGGTGTTGCGGGTGCGCTTGCAAGAAATGTTCGGCATGAAATCGGTGCCACAGATTGCTGAGGGCCGCGCCAAGCTGAAAGTGGAACTTTTGTCTCCCGGCGGCAAGCCTGTGGCAGTGACGCAATCGATGGAAACATTTTGGGTCAATGCCTATCCAGATGTGCGCAAAGACATGCGCGGGCGATACCCTAAACATTATTGGCCAGAGGATCCGCTGACGGCGGTGGCGCTGGCGCCGAGGCAGAGGAAATAAAAAAAGACCCCTGAGACCACCAACCCTTCGAGGCTTGCTTAGCCGAAAACCCGAAAGGGTTTTGCGGCATAGCTCGCACCTCAGGGTGAGGCGTTTTACTATGTCCCCTCACGCTGAGGTGCGACCCCGTACGAGATACGGGGGAGCCTCGAAGCGCCTCTGCAATTTCTAAAATTTAACACGCCACAACATTCACCGCTAAGCCGCCTTGCGAAGTTTCCTTGTAACGCTCGCTCATATCCATACCGGTTTGGCGCATGGTTTCTACGCAAGAATCCAAGTGGACCAGATGCGTGCCATCGCCGCGCAAGGCAAGTGACGCAGCAGTTACGGCTTTCACCGCCCCGAAGGCGTTGCGTTCAATACAGGGAACTTGCACAAGACCGCCGACAGGATCGCAGGTCATGCCTAAGTGATGTTCAAGGGCAATTTCAGCGGCGTTTTCAACTTGTTCATTGCTGCCTCCTAAAGCCGCACAAAGTCCAGCTGCGGCCATGGCAGAGGCAGAGCCCACCTCACCTTGGCAGCCCACTTCCGCACCAGAGATTGAGGCATTGTGTTTGATGATGCCGCCAATGGCTGCTGCGGTTAATAAAAATGTTCGGATGCCGGCTTGATCGGCGCCTTGGCAATGATCGAGATAATAGCGGATGACGGCGGGCACGACGCCTGCGGCCCCATTGGTCGGGGCTGTGACTACTTTGCCACCGCCAGCATTTTCCTCGTTCACGGCCATGCCGTAGACCGACAGAAAATCCATTATTTGATGTGGCTGAATGGAGTTGTCGCCTTGCTCGGCTTTGAGCTTGGCAAAAATATCGGCAGCACGGCGTTTCACTTTGAGGCCGCCCGGCAAAATGCCATGCGCTTTAAGGCCACGGTTCATGCAGGCATTCATAGCATCCCAGATTTTGTCGAGTCCGGCATCAAGGTCACCGTTGGACTTTGACGTGGTTTCATTAATCCGCTTCATGGCGGGAATCGAAAGCCCGGCAAGCTTTCCCATCTCCAGCATTTGTGCAGCGTTGCTAAAAGGAAATGGCACAGTCAATAATGGCCTTGCTAATTTCTGATCGGCGCTTCGTTCTCTTTCAGTTTGCACAAAGCCGCCACCGATGGAGAAATAGGTTTCTGACAGCAGCTCATTGTCTTGGCCATCGAACAAGCGAAATACCAGACCATTGGCGTGGCCTTTTAATGCAGGGCCGAAATCGAAAATCACATCTCGCGCAGCATCGAAGGCGATCACTTTTCCCGATGGCAGTGCCACTTCATGCATGTTGGCCACAATCGCCTCGACTTGATCAGGGTCGATGTCTTGAGGATTTTCACCAGCAAGCCCTAAAACCACGGCGCGGTCACTGCCATGGCCTTTGCCAGTGAAGGCCAATGAGCCGTGCAAAGTAGCGGTGAGGCGGGCTGCAGTCTGATAGGAATTGGTGAGTTGCAGAAAACGTGCAGCCGCCACCATTGGCCCCATGGTGTGTGATGATGATGGGCCGATGCCAATTTTGAAAAGATCAAAGACCGAGAGGAACATGCCCCATACTAGAGTGGAATTTTTTAAGACGAAAGTCGTTTCCAGTCATAGCGTCAAGCAAAACCGTCATTCAGGATAGGTGCCGCCACTGTTAGAAGGGCTAAAAGGAAACATCATGTTCGCAGTTCTTATTGGTCTATTCGCCGCATTGTGTTGGTCGGTTCATGATTTGCTGGCGCGGAAATTTGCAGAAGCTGTCGGATCCTACCGTATGGCGGTGGCCACCATGCTGGTGGGCGCTGGGTTATTAATTGGATTTGTTTTTAGCAGCGGAACGATTTGGCAGGCGTCACCTTCTACACTGCAGCTGCTTTTGGTTCTCGGCGTTGTTTATGGCATAGCGGTAAGCAGCTTATTCAAAGCTTTCAGCTTGGCCCCAATTTCCATCGTGGGGCCGTTCACGGCGGGCTACCCGGCGCTTGTTGTGCTGTGGGGGCTTTTTACGGGGTTGGCACCTACATTGCTTCAATATGGTGCAGTTGGTTTAATCTTGGCAGGTGCCGCTGTGGTGGGACGTATGGGGCCCGAAGATGGCGGCCTTCGCAGTGTTGCTAAAGGCAAGATTCCTACTCTCATCCTATTTTGTATTTTGGCTGTGGTCAGTTTTGCGACGGCCATTGTGTTGGGACAAATGCTCAGTCCAGCACTTGGGGAAGTTGAAACAACTGGTCTCTCACGGTTGCCGGCAGCTTTATTTATTTTGCCTTTTGCACTTGCTGAAAAACCTGGGGTTCAAAAAATTAGCAGGTCCGCGTGGGGCGGCATTGCTTTGATGGCAAGTTTAGATGTTGCGGCCGTTGCCGCGATTAATTTTATGGGGGCCCTGCCTGGCAAAGAATTTGGGGCCATGGCAATTAGTTCTTACGGCGCCATTTCGGTTCTGCTCGCGATGATTATCCTCAAAGAAAAAGTGACCCTCGGGCAATGGAGTGGCATTGCCATGATTATTGTGGGTGTGGGCATTCTGGGCTGGCCCGCCTGATTAATGTGCCTCATCCCAGTTCTTGGCAGCGCGCGCCTCCACTTGCAGGGGTACGGCCAATTTAAGGGCAGGTTCTGGTGCTTTGATCATAATGTTTTGCACCAAAGGCAATGTCGCTTCGATTTCATTTTCGGGGCATTCAAATATCAATTCGTCATGCACTTGCAATAACATGCGCGCTTTAAGGCCAGCTGCTGCTAAAGCGGGCATCATGCGCACCATGGCGCGGCGGATGATATCGGCAGCAGAGCCTTGAATGGGCGCATTGATTGACGCACGCTCGAGGAAAGCTCTTTCCGATGCATTTGCTGAATTAATTCGGGGAAAATGCATGCGGCGACCAAATATGGTTTCAACATAGCCTTGGGCATGGGCTGCACGTTTGGTGTCTTCCATATAATCTTTAATGCCGGGGAAGCGCTTAAAATAAGTTCGGATATATTCTCCAGCTTCTTCGCGGCTGATGGAAAGTTGATTGGCCAAACCAAATGCAGAAATGCCATAAATAATTCCGAAGTTGATGGCCTTGGCCCGCCTGCGCACTGAAGGTTCCATGCCCGCAATAGCTACGCCAAACATTTCACTGGCGGTCATGGCGTGAATATCGAGACCGTCGGCAAAGGCTTTTTTAAGCTGAGGTATATCTGCGACGTGAGCCAATACCCGAAGTTCAATTTGCGAGTAATCAGCACTGATGAGTTTTGCTCCGGCAGGTGCCACAAAAGCCGTACGAATGCGGCGACCATCATCGGTGCGTACTGGAATATTTTGTAAGTTTGGATCAGTGGATGAGAGGCGGCCCGTAGACGTTGACGCCATTGAATAAGACGTGTGAACACGACTAGTTTTTGTATTGATGAATGCGGGCAAGGCATCAGTGTAAGTCGATCGCAGTTTTGCGAGCTGGCGCCAGTCCAGCACTTTTTTGGCAAGGTCAATGCCTTGCGCGGCGAGATCATCGAGCGCATCTGAGTCGGTGCTCCAAGCACCTGTGGCCGTTTTTCTTCCGCCGGGCAATTGCATTTTGCCAAATAGAATATCGCCGAGTTGCTTGGGCGAGCCGATGTTGAAAGTTTGACCAGCCAACGCGTGAATTTCTATTTCTACAACTGCCTGTTTGGTTGCAAATTCAGACGAGAGCTTTGCCAAAACGTTGCGGTCTATCTCTATGCCTTCGCGTTCCATCTGCATGAGAACTGGCACAAGGGAGCGCTCTAAAGTTTCGTAGACGGTGACTTTTTTCATGTTCAGCAGACGCGGTTTCAACACCAACCACAGGCGCAAGGTGATGTCAGCATCTTCGGCGGCGTAAGCCGTGGCCTTATCAATTGCGACCCGGTCAAAGGTGATGAGAGATTTGCCGCTGCCTGCCACCTCCTTGAATGAAATTGGCTTATGGCCCAGATGGCGCTGCGAAAGTTCGTCCATGCCATGGCCCACATCGCCGGACTCAAGCACATAAGACAAAAGCATTGTGTCGTCTAAGGGGGCAACGCTGATCTGGTAGTTTGAAAGAAGCAACATATCATATTTGAGGTTCTGGCCAATTTTGAGCACCGATGGATTCTCGAAAAGCGGCTTTAATTTTTTAAGCGCTTCAGCACGCGGAATTTGGCCTTCGATGAGACCCGCACTGAACAGGCCGTCACCTGCACCCACGTGAGCGAGCGGTATATAGCAGGCTTTGCCTGGGGCCGTTGCCAAGGACACGCCAACGATATTGGCTTGCATCGCGTCGAGAGAATCGGTTTCGGTATCAATGCAGACATGGCCTTGGGCTGTAGCTTCATTGATCCAACGGTTGAGAGCGTCAAGTGTGGTGACGGTTTCATAGTCGGCATGGACCACGGGAATGGCCTTTAGCTTGGTTTCAATTTCAGCATCACTGTCTTTGTTGTCATTCCCGCGCAGGCGGGAATCTAACGTAACATCTGTGTCTGCGAGGGAATTGGCGTCTCGCCTGCGCGGAAATGACGGTTGCGAAGATTCAGCTATGCCACCCTCTGGAGGCCAATGTAAAAATGTAACCGGCGCCGCGTCAATTGCATCGCTGCTGGCATCCAGGGCGGCTGCAATTTTGCGGGTAAAACTGGTGAATTCCAACGCTTTTAAGAAACCGATCAATTCAGAAGCGCGTGGGCTGTCGACTGCGAAGCTAACTAAATTTTGGGTTACCGGAACATGCTCATCCAAGGTGACCAAACGTTTTGATATGCGGGCTTGCTCGGCAAAGGCGATCAAGTTTTCACGGCGTTTGTTTTGTTTTATTTCTGAGGCCTTTTCTAAAAGAGCTTCAAGATTGCCGTAGAGATTAATCAGTTCAGCACCAGTTTTTATACCGATGCCCGGCACACCAGGCACGTTATCAACTGAATCTCCAGCCAAGGCCTGCACTTCGATCACCTTGTCAGGTGTTACTCCAAACTTTTCGAAGACTTCTGGATCGCTGATTTCTTTGTCCTTCATGGTATCAAGCAACACCACGCCGGGTTTAACCAGCTGCATTAGATCTTTGTCGGATGTGACGATGCGAACAGTGGCACCGACCTCCACCGCTTGCCTCGTGTAGGTGGCGATTAAATCATCAGCTTCGAAATTTTCCATTTCCACGCAAGCTACATTGAAAGCTCTTGTGGCTTGGCGGATCAGGCCAAATTGTGGGCGTAAATCAGCGGGGGCTTCTGGCCGGTTGGCTTTGTATTCGGGATAGAAATCATTGCGAAAGGTTTTGCCAGAGTGATCAAAAATCACGGCCAGATGGGTTGGTTTTTTCTCACCAGACTTTTCTTCTAGCAGTTTCCACAGCATATTGCAGAACCCTTGCACAGCCCCCACAGGAAGCCCATCAGATTTTCGGGTGAGGGGTGGAAGTGCGTGATAGGCGCGGAAAATATAGCCAGACCCATCGATCAAATAAAGATGATCACCAGATTTTAAGTGTGCTGAACTTGTCATGGCTGGGATTATGCCACCGTGCCTGAGGTTTTGCCAGCGTTGCCCAAGCGGGTCTCATGAATAAAAATGAAAGCTTGGTGTTTCGAGTTGCCCAAAACAGCAGAACTGGCCCTAAGAGGCCTGCAGTGGTGACGAGCAGAGAAACCAACCCCAAATCCAAATTGGGGGCAAAGCGCAATAAGAGCACACGGGCCGGTGCCATGAACACAGAGAAGGACAAATAAATGACGATGGTATTGGCTCCACAATAGCAAATTGCAGTGGCGAAGTTGGTTTTGGATAATAACACGCCCATGCTTACCACTGCTGCTGCCCCCACAAAACCCATGGTTAAGCCAATGCCTGGAGCATTTGATAGGCCAGCCTGCACCAAAGTGTGGTTGGCAAAGCCCCAGATCACAAGCCCGGCGCCGATCACGGCAAATGACCGCGCGCTTACACTGTCGGCATAGCTCAATATATGTTTGGCCAACCAGAAGCCCGCAAAGAAATAGACATAGCGAGAGGCAAACTCATCAATAATGATAAAGCCAGTTTCAATCGGGGCCATTTCCAAACCTGCTGCAATGGCAAAGATTAAAAATGCCGGCACTTTGTGTAATAGTTTTGTGACGACAAAAAATATCGCGAGCAGGTAAATAAACCACAGAGTTCCGTAGGGCTCATAGAATCCGGCAAGATAGATTTTAATGAAACTCGCAACGCCTTCTGTTTGCAGCACAGCGCCTGATCTCATGAAGCTTTGGATGGTCATCCACAGCAGATAAAAATATGCAAAGTGCAATAGCTTGGAATCGAGATAGGTGCGCCATGGCTTATTGATTCGGCTGGCGAGGAACAATCCTGAAATTAGAAAAAAATCTGGCATGCGAAATGGTCTGG
>JANOUE010000177.1:0-3756 GCA_031416755.1 Hyphomicrobiales bacterium | reverse complement strand
ATGAGGTTCCTGAAGGCATTATGGATTGCATGGTGACGGCCCTCTGCGCGTTGCATGACATCAAGAGCAAGAGGAACTCGCGCACTGGTTCGGTCTACATCGTGAAACCGAAAATGCACGGACCAGAGGAAGTGGCATTTGCGGTGGAGATTTTTGACCGCGTGGAACAAGCACTGGAGCTTCGCGCCAATACGCTCAAGATTGGCATCATGGATGAAGAGCGGCGCACCACGGTGAACTTGAAGGAATGCATTCGCGCCGCGAAAAATCGCGTGGTCTTCATCAACACTGGTTTTCTTGATCGCACTGGCGATGAGATTCGCACATCAATGGAACTTGGCCCCATGGTGCGCAAGAGCGACATGAAACAAGCCACTTGGATTCAAGCTTACGAAAACTGGAACGTGGACAAAGGGCTGGCACTTGGATTGCCGGGTCACGGCCAAATTGGCAAAGGCATGTGGGCCATGCCAGATAAGATGGCCGATATGCTGACGCAGAAGATCGCCCATCCGAAGGCCGGCGCTAACACCGCGTGGGTGCCCTCGCCAACTGCTGCCACATTGCATGCCACGCATTATCACCGGGTGAAAGTTTCAGAGATTCAGGACGCACTTAAATCTCGCGTGCCAGCCAAGCTTGATGACATTTTGGCAGTGCCGGTGGTCACGAGGCCGAATTGGAGTGCCGCCGATATTCAGGCCGAGCTTGATAATAACGCGCAAGGCTTGCTGGGATATGTGGTGCGTTGGGTTGAGCAAGGGGTGGGTTGTTCCAAAGTGCCAGACATTAATAATGTTGGTTTGATGGAAGACCGCGCCACTTTGCGCATTTCATCGCAGCATATGGCCAATTGGTTACGGCACAAGGTGTGTTCAAAAGCGCAGGTGCTGGAAACGCTGAAGCGCATGGCCAAGGTGGTGGACGGGCAAAATGATTCCGATGCTTCGTATCGTCCGATGTCTGCTGATTTTGAAAAATCTTTGGCGTTTCAGGCGGCATGTGATTTGGTGTTCAAGGGCGTGGACCAGCCCAATGGCTATACCGAGCCGCTGCTGCATAGTTATAGGTTGCGGGTGAAAAACCGCTAATCCTTCACCCTTCCCCCGCTGGGGGAAGGTGGCGCGAATGCGCCGGATGGGGCTTGGCGTAAGCCGAGAGACAGTGGCACCATCGCTAAAGCGTTGGCCCGCATCGGCCCTTCGGGCACCTTCTCCCAATTGCGAGGGCAAACGGGCGGAGGCCCATAATTTCTATCGCCTTCTCCTTCCCCAAGTTTTGGGGAAGGTGGCGCGCCTTTTGGGGCGTGACGGATGGGGTGGCGAGGAGTTCAGTTTTTAATGATGGAAACCCCCATCCGTCTCGCGCAAGAAAGAGCGCAATCCACCTTCCCCGCGTTGCGGAGAAGGAGAAGGAAGTTAGAGTTTTACTGACTTCGAGGCTTCTTCGCTGTAACAAGCATCTAGGATTTTTTGCAAATCAGCGGCGCGGCGGAAACTTGGGTCGCCGTTTTTGCCGCTCACAATCGCATCGATGAACTTCTTATAGTTCGCTGGCTCTAAATCAGTTTTCACGATGTTGCGCCAGGCTTGGGTGTGGACGTCTTCACCGCTGCATAGTTTGAGCGTGGTGAGGTCGTGGTCGTTTTCGATTTCCAAGCCGCCTTTGGTGCCGAAGACGTGGAGCTTTAAGGTGTTGCCATAACCGGTCATGAAGCGGCTGGCGTGGATGACGCCTTGGGCACCATTTTCAAACTCCAGCAACATGGACGCACTATCATTTGCATCCAAAACATATTCGCCGATTTTATCGCCGGGGGCTTTTGGGAAAGTTTTTAACCGCGCTTGCAGGCTCACCGGCATCATGCCGATGGCATAAGTGGTGAAATCCAGAATGTGAATGCCCACATCACCGAGCACACCTTTTGAGCCGTGCTTTTCAGACAAGCGCCACAACCACATGGGCAGCTTATTCCAGGCGCCCCAGTGATTGCCCACCAACCAGCTTTGACGATAGCTGGCTTCGACATGGCGCACTTGGCCAATTTCGCCAGAGGCGATAATCTGCTTGGCCTTTTGCAAGCCGGCCACGGCCCGATAAGTGAGGTTGACCATGTTAATGACACCGGCTTTTTCAGCAGTTGTGGCCATTTCATCGGCGAGTTTGAAATTCTCAGCCAATGGTTTTTCACACAGCACGTGCTTTTTGGCAGCGAGCAATTTCATGGTGGTGGGGTGATGAATTGAATCAGGTGTCACGTTGGTGGCAGCATCGAACTGGCCCCACTTAATCGCATCATCCAAACTGCCGAAGGCATGCGGAATTTTATGTTCAGCAGCAAATTTTTTGGCGCGGCCCAAATCAATATCGGAGCAGCCAGTCACTTCGACGCGAGGATCAGCTTGGAATTGCTTGATATGGGCTGCAGCCATGCCGCCGGTGCCGAGGACGAGAAGGCGAATTATAGCTGGAGAATTTTTTGTCATATGTGCCTCTTTCTATGGGGTCGCCCTTCGAGGCCCGCAAAAATGCGGGCACCTCAGGGTGAGGTGTAATATTATCCTCATGCTGAGCTGCATTGCGTTTGCAATGCCTCGAAGCATGAATCATGAGTTATTTAAATCCTTCTTCGCCATCCTCATGCAGGCGGGGGCCTTTTATTTCAAGCGGGATTGGCGCTTTATCGGCGGGCACATTGGGTGAAGGGTGAATGCCGGTCCATGGTTTTGCTGGGTTATAGGCCCAACGGGTTGCATTCTTGATCACCTTCAAAACCAACGGATTATGATAGGCGGTATAGGCTTCGTGGCCGGGGCGGAAATAAAATATTTTGCCCGCCCCTCTTTGATAGGTCACACCCGACCTAAAAACTTCTCCGCCTTCAAAATGCGAAATCATCACGGTTTCCAAAGGTTCCGGAATCGAAAAGGGTTCGCCATACATTTCTTCGTTTTCAATCTCGATCATTTCAGGCAGGCCTGCGGCGATGGGGTGGTTTGGATTGATAATCCACACCCGTTCTTTTTCGCCAGCTTCACGCCATTTCAGCGAACATGGTGTGCCCATCAGTTTCTTAAAAATTTTGGAGTAATGGCCAGAGTGTAAAACTATTAGACCCATGCCTTCCCACACGCGTTTTGCGACACGGTCAACAATCACATCGCTCACCTCGCCATGTGCGGCATGACCCCACCATAGCAACACGTCGGTTTCGTCTAAACGCTTCTGAGAGAGCCCATGTTCTTTATCGTCATCCAATAGAGCATGACCGACCACAAATTCCTTGTCGCCCTTATAGGCATTTTTCAATGCACCATGCATGCCTTCAGGATAAAGTGAAGCGACCAGCTTGTTGGTCTGCTCGTGGCGGTGTTCATGCCAGATGAGAGTGCGAATAGTCATGGTCTGATCCTATTACTTTAGGCGGTTATCGTCTGGTCCGAAGCGATGTACATGTTTTGCTATAGGTTTCAAGTTTAGTTTTTGACCGGTCTTATAGTTGGTGCGACCGGGCTCGCGCACCGTGAGCATACCGCTCGGTGTTGAAACATAGAGGAAACTGTCGCTGCCCAACACTTCAGTATAATCCAAGGTGCCAGAAATATCAGTGGCGGTTTTTGAAAATTCAAAATGCTCCGGCCGCACACCGATGGTTTTGGCTTTCAATTTTTCAGCAGGACTTCCGGTGATGAAGTTCATTTTTGGCGAGCCAATAAAGCCAGCCACAAATACGCTGTTTGGACTTTCGTAAAGCTC
>JANOUE010000176.1:0-13582 GCA_031416755.1 Hyphomicrobiales bacterium | reverse complement strand
TGGCCCCGGGCAACCCCTCTTGGACTTTAGAACTCACCCGTGCGCGTGGCGGAAGGCCGGGCTCATGGACTGTGGAATGGCATCATGCGTCGCATCGTTTCAATCTGGTTTCCAAACTTCGCGGTGGAGAGATTCATCCGTGGGCGGATGAAACAGAAAAAATCATCCCCGCCAAAATCACTGCCCTTCGCACTGGTTGAATCTGGCCCGCGTGGGCTGCGTCTTGTGGCGTTGAATACCATGGCTAAAAATTTCGGCCTGAGCAGTGGCCAGCGCTTAGCCGATGCCAGAGCCGCCGTGCCCGATTTGCTCTCCGAAATTCATGAGCCAGCCGAAGATAAAAACAGCCTGCTGGGCCTGTGCCGCTGGATGGAACGTTATAGTCCATGGGTCTCACCCGATATGCCCGATGGTATTTTATTGGATGTGACTGGTGTGCCGCATCTTTTTGGTGGGGAGAATGCCATGCTCGCCGAAATGAAATCACGGTTGGAGAATTATGGTTTTACGGGTGCGATTGCTGTGGCGCAAACCATAGGAGCAGCCTGGGCACTGGCGAGATACGCAAACCACAATGAAGATTTAAAAAAACTCCCCATCGAAGCCTTGCGCATCAACCAGGACGCCGCCAAAATTCTCCGCCGCCTCGGCCTTAAAACCATAGGCTCCCTCACTGCCATCCCGCGTGCCTCCCTCGCCCGCAGGTTTCGCGGTGAGCATATCCATGAAAATGTGCTGACACGTTTAGACGAAGCTTTGGGCATTCGTGATGAACCGTTAAATCCATTGAACCCGCCCTCATCCTTCATGGCGCACCGTGCTGTGATGGAGCCTTTAATATCAACCGAAGGCCTCGAACATCTGCTCGGCCAATTGGTAAATCAGCTTTGCCGTGATCTTGAAAAACAAGGCCAAGGAGCGTTGCGTCTCATTCTCAAACTCTTCCGCTGCGATGGCTCGCGCATCAATTTGCCCGCTGGCCTTTCGGCCCCCTCACATGATCCCCTGCACATTGAGCGCATCTTACGCCCGCGCCTTGAAGCCGTCGATGCCGGCTTCGGCATTGATGCCATGACGCTGGAGGCGCGCGAGGTAACGGCTGTAAAAGCCCAACAATATGGCTTCATGGAAGACACAACAGCAGCCGATTTCGACCGCCTCCATGACCGTGTGAGCAACCGCCACGAAGCCATGATTGAAAGCCTCATTCCCGTGGAGAGCTATATCCCCGAACGCGCCGAGAAAAAATCGCCAACCCGTTCACAAAAACCAACCCCACCCACAACCAAACTTCGCCCCATGCTGATCTTCGAACATGCTGAACCCACCACGGTTCTGGCCTCCGTTCCCGATGGCCCGCCCATCCGCTTCACGTGGCGCAAAGTGACCAGACGCGTTTTAAAATCACAAGGCCCAGAGCGCGTGGCCCCCGAATGGTGGCAACTCACTGAGACAGCCCGCCCCCGCGATTACTATATGATCGAGGATGAGCAAGGCAGGCGCTATTGGCTCTACCGTGAGGGCCTTTATGGCGAAACCGGCGAGGCCCAACCCATATGGTTTGTACATGGATTATCCGCATGAGCTACGCCGAACTCCATTGCGCCAGCAATTTTTCCTTCCTGCGCGGTGCCTCCCACGCCGAGGAGCTGGTCACCCAAGCCAAGCACTTGGGGCTTGCAAGCATCGCCATTACCGATCGCAACACACTGGCAGGCGTGGTGCGAGCCCATGCGGCGGCGAAAGATATGGAGCTGAAATTTGTGGTGGGGGCAGAGCTAAACTTATCCCATTCTCCACTAACTCTCCCTTCTCCCCTCGAGGGAGAAGGTGGCAGCCGAAGGCTGACGGATGAGGGGGCTGCTGCACGTGGCTCCCCCTCATCCGGCGTTTCACGCCACCTTCTCCCTCAAGGGGAGAAGGAAATAGCCCTCCTCGCCTACCCCACCAACCGCAGCGCCTATGGCAGGCTCTGCCGCCTGCTCTCGCGGGGCCAGCGCCGCGCCATCAAGGGCCAGTGCATTCTCACCCTTGAAGATGTTTACGAACATGCCGAAGGCAATATCTTCGCCCTGCTACCGCACTGCGCCGAGCACTTGCCCACCATCCGCCAGCACCTCAAAGCGCCTTTATATCTGGCCATCAACCGGCTTTATAAAGGTGATGATCACGCCCGCATCAACCGCTTGGCCGAATTGGCGCATGAACATAAAACCCCCCTGCTCGCCACCAACTCGGTTTTATACCACCATCCCGAGCGCCGCGTACTGCAAGATGTGGTGACTGCCATACGTGAAGGGGTGACGGTAGCTGAAGCAGGCTTCCTGCTCGAAGCCAATGCCGAGCGCCACATTAAAACGCCAGATGAAATGGCAAGGCTTTTCCGCAGCCACCCGCAAGCCATTTCCAACACCATGGTGATTGCCAATGCCTGCACCTTCTCGCTCGCTGAATTAAAATATGAATACCCTGATGATCCCGTACCCCATGGCCGTAAACCCCAACAGCAATTGGAATATCTAAGCTGGGAAGGCGCCAAGACGCGTTACCCTGAAGGTGTTCCCGATAAGATCAAAGCCAATATCAAAAAAGAATTGGTGATGATTGAGAAACTGAATTACGCGCAATATTTTTTAACCGTGTACGATATTGTAAGTTTTGCCCGCAATAGGCCCGATCCCATCCTCTGCCAAGGCCGAGGCTCCGCCGCCAATTCCACCGTATGTTATGTAATCGGCATCACAGCGGTAGACCCCAACCAAATTGATCTTCTGTTTGAACGCTTCATTTCCGAAGAGCGCAAAGAACCACCAGACATTGACGTGGATTTTGAGCATGAACGCCGCGAAGAGGTGATCCAATATCTCTATGCCCGCTATGGCCGCGAACACGCTGGCCTTGCCGCCACCGTGATCACTTATCGTGGCCGCAGTGCGGTGCGCGAAGTGGGCAAGGTGATGGGGCTTTCCGAAGATGTAACCGCAGCACTGGCCGGAATTGTCTGGGGCTCCATGCGCGAAGAAATGCACAATGGCCGCATTAAGGAAATTGGCTTAGACCCTGATGATCCACTGCTGGCCCGCGTCATTGAAATTGCTGATGACATCGGTGGCTTCCCGCGCCATCTCTCACAACATGTGGGCGGCTTCATACTCACACGCGAACGCTTGGATGAAACCGTGCCTATCGGCAATGGTGCCATGGATGACCGCACATTTATTGAATGGGACAAGGACGACATCGATACCTTGGGCATTCTGAAAATCGACATATTGGCGCTGGGTATGCTCACCTGCATCAGAAAATCTTTTGAACTGATCGAGCAGTGGTATGGCCTGAATTATTCCCTCGCCACGGTGCCGCGCGAAGTTAAGGGCGTTTACGATATGCTCTGCCGCGCTGACTCAGTGGGCGTGTTCCAAGTGGAAAGCCGCGCTCAAATGAACATGCTGCCGCGCCTCAAGCCGCGCTGTTTTTATGATCTGGTGATTGAAGTCGCCATCGTTAGGCCCGGCCCCATTCAAGGCGATATGGTGCATCCTTATTTAAGAAGACGCGATGGCATTGAGCCTGAAGAATACCCCTCGCCTCACCCTGATTTCGGGGCCCCCGATGAGCTTCGCCAAGTGTTAGGCCGCACCAAAGGTGTGCCCCTATTTCAAGAGCAAGCCATGAAGCTTGCCATGGTGGCCGCCGAATTTACGCCCGGTGAAATGAACGAGCTGCGCAAAGCCATGGCCACCTTCAGAAGGCGCGGCACCATTGGCCGCTTGGAACAAAAAATGCTGAGCCGCATGGTCGAGCGCGGTTATGATGCAAGCTTCGCGCAACGCTGCTTCAACCAAATCAAAGGCTTTGGCGAATATGGCTTCCCCGAAAGCCATGCCGCAAGCTTTGCCCATTTGGTTTATGTCTCGTCATGGCTCAAATGTTATTATCCCGCGGTCTTTGCCGCAGCGCTGCTAAACTCACAGCCCATGGGGTTTTATGCACCAGCGCAAATTGTGCGCGATGCGCGGGAACACGGCGTTAAAGTTCTGCCACCTGATGTGGGGCTGAGCAAGTGGGATTCGACCTTGGAAAATGGCACCACTCTGCGCTTAGGTTTGCGTGAGATTTCCGGCCTCAAACAATCTGATATTCTTCCTTCTCCCCTTGAGGGAGAAGGTGGCGCGAAGCGACGGATGAGGGGGCTGGCAGAAATTGGACTCGCTGCACCAACCCCTCATCCGCCCTTCGGGCACCTTCTCCCTCAAGGGGAGAAGGGAATTCCCATCGCAGCCCTTGAAAAACTTGCCTCTGCCGATGCCTTCCGCTCACAAGGCCTCGACCGCCGTGCTGCCTTATGGAACGTCAAAGGCCTCGCCAAATCCAAGTCTTTGCCACTGTTTGATTTTGCCGGCGTTGCGCCCCAGGGTGCAGAAGAAAAAGTGCTGCTCCCCGAAATGCCGCTTTCCGAACATGTGGTGCATGACTATCAAACCATCCACCTCTCGCTCAAAGCCCACCCCATGGAATTCCTGCGCGAGCGCTGCGTGAGCGAACGCGTGACCGATAATCAGCACCTGAAATCACTGCGCAATAATCAAGCTGTTTCTGTGGCGGGCGTGGTGCTGGTGCGGCAAAGGCCAGGCTCGGCCAAAGGGGTCGTGTTCCTCACCCTCGAAGATGAGCTCTCAGTGTGCAATGTCGTAATCTGGCCGCAAGTATTAGAGGCGCACCGCTCCAGTGTGATGGGTGCGAGACTCATGCTCATCAGAGGCCGCGTGCAGAAATCTGGCGATGTTATTCACGTGGTGGCCGACAAGGTTGAAGATAAAACCGCGTGGCTCAATCTACTCCTCGAAGACCACCAACCCAAAACGCCTGCACCCTCACCAAGCCACCCAAGGCAGTTACGCGTGATGCCTAAATCACGCGACTTTCACTAAAAAAAACACATTTAAGAAATCTGTTTCACAACAATTGGGATCATCAAATCGCCCCAACCGCCTTGCGCGTGGTGTCTGGCACCACGTTGCAACTCAATTGAAATGCCAGATTCAACAGCGGCAATCACTGAATTATTAAGCCGGTGCAAATCATTGGCCAAACGATTGATAGCCAGTTTTTGCTGCTCACTCATTTCTGAGCTTTGCGCAACAGCACGATCTTTAACATGGGTCGTTAACATATGAGCCTCCTATGCGGCTTTGAATTGTGCAGTTTCAGTCGATTCATGCATGGCAGTTGTCGAAGATTTACCCCCGCCAATAATAGTTGCCACAGCATCGAAATATCCGGTGCCCACTTCGCGTTGATGACGCGTGGCGGTGTAGCCTTGCGCCTCTGCCGCAAATTCAGCTTCTTGCAATTTGGAATAGGCCGTCATCTGCGTGGCTTGATAACCCTTGGCCAATTCATACATGCCGAAATTCAATTGGTGAAAACCAGCCAGCGTGATGAACTGGAATTTATATCCCATTGCCCCAAGCTCTTTCTGGAATTTTGCAATCGTCGCATCATCCAATTTCTTTTTCCAATTGAAACTGGGCGAACAATTATAGGCGAGCATCTTGTCAGGATGAACTTTACGCACTGCTTCGGCAAATTTCTTCGCTTGGGCCAAATCTGGTGTTGAGGTTTCGCACCAAATCAAATCGGCATAGGGCGCATAAGCAATTGCCCGTGCGATGCAAGGTTCAATGCCATTCTGCACATGATAGAACCCTTCGGCCGTGCGGGCATCAGGCTTTACAAATGGCTGGTCGCGCTCATCAATATCAGAGGTGAGAAGCTTTGCTGCCTCCGCATCAGTGCGCGCAACAATCAGCGTCGGCACACCCATCACATCTGCCGCCAGCCGCGCTGCAATCAAATTGCGAATATGGGCTGCAGTGGGGATCAAAACTTTACCCCCCAAGTGGCCGCATTTCTTTTCGGAGGCCAGCTGATCTTCAAAATGCACAGCAGCAACACCAGCCTCAATATAAGCCTTCATAATTTCAAAAGCATTCAGCGGCCCACCAAAGCCAGCTTCGGCATCTGCAATAATTGGCGCAAACCAATTGTCCACCGACATCTTGCCCTCGCAATGCTCAATCTGATCGGCACGCTGCAAAGTTTTATTGATCTTCTTGGCCAGTTCAGGGCCAGAATTGGCCGGATACAATGATTGATCGGGATACATCCCACCCGCCACATTGGCATCCGCCGCCACTTGCCAGCCAGAAAGGTAAATCGCTTTCAGCCCAGCACGCACCATTTGCATCGCCTGATTGCCAGACAGAGCACCAAGTGCATTGATGAAAGGCTCGTCCTTGAGCAGCGACCACAAACGGTTAGCGCCATTTTCAGCCAGCGTATGGCGGATCTGGGTAGAGCCACGCAGGCGCTGTACATCGGCCACTGAATAGTCTCGCTGAATACCGTCAAAGCGGCCTTGCGGGGCCGATGGTGTGAGTGCATCGAAATTTAACATGATAGCTCCTGTAATGTGCTGACAAATATTTACATTGCAGTGCCGTAAAATCTACCTTATTCAAGATAATGTGTTATATTTTGTAAATTTAATTCCGCTAATTTGTAAAGATTGTAAACATGGCCGGGAGTAAAATTTTTGCTGGGTCCAAACTTCGGCGCATCCGCAACCGGCTGCAGCTCAGTCAATCGGCATTGGCCGAAAGCCTGGGCATCTCAGCAAGCTATCTCAATCTCATTGAACGAGATCAGCGCCCCATCACCGCGCAACTCTTGATCAAACTCAATTCCCTGCATGAAGTTGATATTGCCGAGCTTGCCGCAACCCCAGAGGCGAGCGACAATCTGGTAAAACTAAGAGAAGTAATTTCCGATCCACTATTGCTCGGCGAAATTCCATCCGTCACTGAATTACAAGAAGCTGCACAAGTGGCCCCAAATCTTGTGGGCGCCACCATTAAACTCTATCAGGCTTATCGCGAAGTGTTGAAGCGCTTGGGCGAGCTTTCGCAAAACATGACGCTGGAAACAGCGCCCCACCCAACAATTCCATTTGACGCTGTGCGCCATTTTATCCAACAGCAAATTTCATTTCCAACTCTCGACGCTTTGGCTGAGGAAATTTGGTTTGACCTTTCACCCAAAGACGATCCCATGGCAGGCCTGAAAGCGAAACTTCGCGCCCATTCCGGCATTGATGTGCGCTTCATACCAGCTGATATCTTGGGCCATGACCGCGCCCGTTATGACCGGCACGCCCAAAGACTGCTAATTTCAGAAACCCAAAACAGCCAGCAACGGCTGTGGGAGGTTTCACTGCTCACGGCACAGTTGGAAGGTCGCAGTGCAATTGATGAAATTATTGCAAAACATCCCCTCGCCACGCAAGCCGAAAGCAAGCGCCTGCTGCGACAAGAGCTCGCCCAGTATTTAGCTCTTGCCATTCTGTGTCCACCAGCCAAATTCACGTCATCGGCGGAAGATTTGAAATTTGATATCGTGTCACTGGCAAGTCGATTTAGCATTTCGAAACTTGCGACGATGAAACGCCTTGCCATCACCTGCGGCTTTGGTTTCCTTCAAACAGATGCAACAGGAAGTGTAACCGATAAATTTGGCCCGCTTGGTTTTCACATGCCGCAATCAGGACAGCTATGCGGGCAATTGCCGATGTTTGATTGCGATCGAGAATTGAAAGTAGCTTCGCTGCAAAGCAGTGATGATAAACAAATTGTCATGTTGGCTTTGCGCCACAACAATTGCAGAGCTGCTTTGGTTCTGACCCCTCAACAGGTGAGCAAAACCAAATATAACCCAGATAGCACACGGCCATTCGGTTCCACTTGCCGTCTTTGTGAGATAAAAAACTGCACCCTACGTCGAGAGCCACCCGCAACAAGACCAGCAGCTCTCAATGAATTCGTACGCGGTGCAAGTGATTATGAACCGATGTAGAATTAAGCAACGATGGTGGCTGCAGTTGCGGCTTTAATCTCGGCAACCGAAACACCTTCAGCGCATTCCACAATTTTCAAGCCACCTGGCACCACATCAAGCACTCCCAAATTGCTGATAATGCGGTTGACCACGGCCTTGCCCGTGAGCGGCAAAGTGCAGGCTTTCAAAACCTTGCTCTCACCAACTTTATTGGTGTGGTCCATCACCACAACAACACGGCCAACACCAGCCACCAAATCCATGGCCCCGCCCATGCCTTTAACCAGCTTACCCGGGATCATCCAATTGGCCAGATCACCATTCTCGGCTACTTCCATCGCACCAAGAATTGCCATGTTAATTTTACCACCACGGATCATCGCGAAAGATTGCGCTGAATCAAAAAACGCTGTCTGCGGCAATTCGGTAATTGTCTGCTTTCCGGCATTGATCAAATCAGCATCTTCTTCACCTTCAAATGGAAATGGCCCCATGCCAAGCATTCCATTTTCCGATTGCAACGTCACTTCCACACCCGCCGGAATATAGTTGGCAACCAAAGTTGGAATGCCAATACCCAAATTCACATACCACCCATCTTGCAACTCAAGCGCTGCCCGGGCTGCCATTTGATTTCTGTCCCATGCCATGATTATGCAGCCCTCTTGCGTGTCGTGCGCTGTTCAATGCGCTTTTCATGTTTGCCTTGCACAATCCGATTTACATAAATGCCCGGCACGTGCACGCCATCGGGATCAAGTGAACCCAAAGCCACAATCTCTTCAACTTCCGCAATGCAAATCTTGCCGCATTGCGCAGCAGGCGGATTAAAATTGCGCGCTGTCTTGCGGAACACCAAATTGCCAGAAGGATCAGCCTTCCAGGCTTTCACAATAGAAAGATCCGCGAAAATGCCGCGCTCTAAAATATAAGTCTGGCCGTCAAAATCCTTGTGCTCTTTGCCTTCGGCAATAACCGTGCCCACACCCGTCTTGGTGTAGAATCCGGGAATGCCCGCACCACCAGCGCGCATGCGCTCGGCCAATGTGCCTTGCGGATTAAATTCAAGTTGCAATTCGCCCGACAAATATTGCCGCATAAATTCAGCATTCTCGCCCACATAAGACGACAGCATTTTCTTGATCTGTTTTGATTCAAGCAAAATGCCCAAGCCAAAACCATCCACACCGCAATTGTTGGAAGCGACTGTTAAATTCTGTGTGCCGGCTGCTTTAATACCAGCAATCAGCAATTCCGGAATACCACACAGACCAAAGCCACCAGCGGCAATCAGCATGCCATCAAATAAAACGCCGTCTAAAGCTTTTGCAGCGGTGGGATAAATTTTCTTCATTTCAGTTCCCTATCTAACGTCTGGCTCCACTATCACACATTTTAAGCCCAGCGATAGCTGGTTTTTTGGCGAGCCGCTTTGCCAATGCAATACTTTATTAACGCTGTTCTTTGAAGGCAACGTTGGTTTTAATTCCCCCGCAACCCTCCTTTTCTAAGCTGCATCCAGATTTTATAAGGGGATGCCATGTCAGTTGAAAACCAAAGTCCAGTTGCTGGGCCGCTTGCTGCGCATATTCAAGCAACATCCCTCGTTCCTATTTATGTAGGCACCATGCTGTTCAGCGCAAGTTTGCTGTTTCTTGTGCAACCCATGTTTGCGCGCATGGCTTTGCCTTTACTCGGCGGAACTCCCGCAGTCTGGGCCATTGCCATGTGTTTTTTCCAAGGCGTGTTGCTTGGCGGCTATTGCTATGCCCACATTCTCAAAAAATATCTGGCCCCCAACCATGCCGTTATACTGCACTTAATCCTCATGGCATTGGCGTGGTTCTTCCTGCCGGTCAATCTTCCGCCCTCGGCAGTTCCGGCTGGCGGAGCAAGTGCAGGTCTCTGGCTCATTGGCCTGATGGCGCAATCCATCGGTTATCCATTCTTCTTTTTATCGGCAACAGCACCATTGCTCCAAAGCTGGTTTGCCAGAACCACCCACCGTGACGCCGCCAACCCTTATTTTCTTTACAGCGCCAGCAACATTGGCAGTTTAAGTTCACTGGTTGCCTATCCATTCATTGTTGAGCCCTTGCTCGGCCTCCACAATCAAGCGCTTTATTGGAGCATAGGTTTTGCCCTGCTTGCGCTTTGCATTGCTGTGAGCGGCGTTATGATGCTGCGCAGTTTGGCACCGGCCAGAATCGTTGCCATCGCTGAAGCGCCAAGTGTGATCACTTGGAAAAATCGCGGCTGGTGGATTTTTATGTCGTTCATACCCTCAGCACTTTTGGTTGCATGGACCAATCACATCACCACGGATATCGCATCGGCACCATTTTTGTGGTTGCCACCACTGGTATTATTCTTGCTCACTTTTGTACTCGTCTTCCGCGAGAGATCGCTCATCTCTCTGCGCCTTGCCCGCATTGTGCAGCTTGCAAGCTTTCCCATTGCCTTCATCGTGCAATTCGCGCTGCCGCTGGATATCGCTGCCTATGTGTTGGTGATTGGCGCATTGTCATTCTTTGCCACTGCCATCATCTGCCATCGCCAACTTTACGAAAGCCGTCCCGAAGCCAGCCACTTAACTGAATTCTATATGCTGATGTCTTTAGGTGGCGTGCTCGGCGGGTTATTTGTCTCGCTGCTGGCACCATTGCTGTTTGACAAGGTTTTAGAATATCCGCTGCTTCTGATCGTTGGTGTTGCTGCAACCAGTGAACTTTTAAATGATCAAAAATTGCGCGAAAAATTGCGCAAACCTATATTGCCAATCGTAGCATTTATTGCCGCAATGGTTTTGGTGGCATTCATGGCCAAAGATGGTGGAAGCCACTTGTTGTTCACAGTGAGAACTTTGGAAATTGCCTTCTTCGGCGCTTGCTTGGTTCTTATGCTGCAAGCCAATCGCATGGGCTTGACCATATTGGCTGCGGCAATGGTTGGCTTTCTAAGCTTAACCAGCCAGCCCAATGAACGCGTTGCCATGCGCAGCTACTTCGGCGTGCTGACAGTGGTCGATAAAACGAGCGTTGGTGACTATCGCTTGTTGATCCATGGCACCACCATGCATGGTGCGCAGCGTCTCAGCGAACTGACAACCGACTATAAAGCTAAGCCCCATGCGCTGACCTATTACAGCCCAGAAGGCGGCATGGCCCGCACTTTGCTCACCACGCAAGTGAGATTGGCCGCTGAAGGCAAACTGGGCGTCTACCGTGTTGTGGGCCTCGGCACCGGTTCACTTGCCTGCTACAAAAAGCCCGGTGAAGATTGGGCCTATTATGAAATTGATCAAGACGTAATCCAAGTTGCCCAAGATCCAAATCAATTCACCTTCCTCTCAAAATGCGCACCAGACATGAAAATGATTGTGGGCGACGCTCGCATCACCTTGCAAAACGAAGAGCAATCGAAGGCCGATTATTTGCTCGTTGATGCCTTTTCCTCGGATTCAATTCCAATCCATCTCATCACAACCGAAGCCATTAAGCTTTATCTGACGCGGGTGAAAGATGATGGCATCTTGGCCATCCACGTCACCAATCGCTACATGGATTTGGCGCCCGTGGTTGCAGCAAATATCGCAAGCATTGATCCAACTTTAAATGCCCGCTTGATTGATTTCGTGCCGCCCACGAAAACAGATATTTCAGCATTGCATTCCATCACCATTGCCATTTCCAAAAATGCAAAAACTCTGGAAATGTTGGATAATACTGAGGGCGTAGTTGCACTCAACCCAACAGCAGGCGTGGAAAATTGGACCGACGATTTCGCCAACCTTCCGAGTGCAATTCTGCGCCGCATCGCAATTTCAAAATATTAAAGCGGAATGGCTTTCTTGGAAAGCCATTCTCGCCTTTGACGCAGGAACCAACAAGCGCGACACAATGAACAAACCTTGCGCAAGGGCGCTGCCCGCATTACATGGGAGCAGAACCTTTGCGCGAGATCTGATTCATGAACCCATTTATTTGGCTGCTCTTTACCCTTATTGATCTTTATTTCTATGTGATATTAGCCACCGTGATCATTAGCTGGTTGACGGCGTTCAACATCATGAATCAGGGCAACCCTTATGTGCGCCAGATCAACAGCGTATTGCGCCAACTCACTGAACCTTTGCTTGCCCCCATCCGCCGCATTATGCCAAATCTTGGCGGCCTAGATTTCTCGCCAATCGTTCTTCTGCTCGGCTTGCAATTCGTGAAGCGCGCCATTGTTTATTACATCTACGGCACATGAACTATGAAAAATGTGCTCAGCCTAGCACTGCTTGCTGCCTCAGCAACAATTGCGCAGGCTGAAACCGTCACCAGTGTTTACACCGATCTCAATCTCACCAAGTGCAAAACTCTCTCCGAATATACTGAAGACGTGGGCGGCATCGAAGTGCTATGCAAAGGCATCAAGGGCTATGATGTGACCTATGTGGAAGGTGATTTGCGCGGGGCCGTGAGCTTTGGCAAGAATGGCAAGAAACAATGTGCTTCAATGCAAACCTTTGGCGCCTTCAATTCGGTTGGTAAAAAAATTGAATGGCGCATGGTCAAAGGCAAACCGATCGCTACCATTCTGCGTTGGTTCACCGACAATGGCGAAGTAGGCGGCAAACAAAATTGGCTCGTCGTTACCAAGTTGAACGGCAAAGACTCCTGCCGCACCGCCATCATCGACACCAAAATGCCAAATGCCAATGCCGTGGCCCAGCAGAAAGCCGATAGCTCTGCCAGCTTTAATTGTGAGAAAGACACCGCCGAAGCGGTGGGCAACGCAAAAGCTAAAACTGCCGCTGATGTAATGTCTCCCACCCCCTGCGGACCAGGACCTTTTGGGTAGTAATGCTGGCCTATGCTTTGAGGCTCTCCGCTCCGCTTCGAGCGCCTCAGCATCAGGAGTAAAAGTTCCTCATCCTGAGGAGCGACCCCGTACTTGATACGGGGGAGCCTCGAAGGATCGCACGATGAGGGATGGGCAACGCCCAATTTTTTTACCGGTGATTGGCTTCTTCAAAGCGGCAGGCCGAAGCCTCGAAGTCAAATGGCCCTTCCAGAAGAGTCTCAGGATCCCATTGGCTCCGCTCCGCCGCGTAAAAATCACCACCATAAACGTGGATAGCACCAGTCAGTCGCACTAGGGGATTGGTCACTGAATGGATAATATTGCGCCCGAGCGGCTCCGCGCCAATGACCGCCCACATTTGATGGTTGTGGGGCAAGAAGGTCATATCTTCAATAAAGCGATCCAAATCGAACATGGCCCGTCTCAATTTCCATTGAAGCAGGACCATGTAACGAACCAGATGCCCGACGAGTCAACGCCGCAATAGGCGTGCAGCTAAAGCCTACGCCACCACGTCGGCTTCTTTAGCGCGGCTCATGCGTTTGCGTTCGTTTGGATCGAGATAAATCTTGCGCAAGCGAATTGATTTTGGCGTAATTTCCACCAACTCGTCTTCACCCACATAAGCCAAAGCTTTTTCGAGCGACATCTTGATCGGTGGTGTGAGCACCACAGCTTCATCCTTGCCCGATGCGCGCACGTTGGTGAGCTTCTTGCCCTTGATCACATTCAGTTCAAGATCATTGCCGCGTGTAAGCTCACCGATAATCATGCCAGCATAAACCTTGGTGCCATGCTCAATGAACATTGGGCCACGATCTTGCAGGTTGAAAAT
>JANOUE010000175.1:0-3088 GCA_031416755.1 Hyphomicrobiales bacterium | reverse complement strand
GCCAATTGCATTGCCCGGCATCGTAACCGCCATCGCCATGCGCTCGGCCTTTGATATCATGGGAATTCCATTTTCGACTTGGACCATCATTCTCGGCCACACCACGTTTTGTATGGTGGTGGTTTACAATAATGTGCTGGCGCGCTTTCGCCGCACAAGTGCAAGCATGATCGAGGCTTCTATGGATTTAGGGGCCGATGGCTTTCAAACTTTCCGGTATGTTGTGCTGCCGCAAATCGCATCAGCATTGTTGGCCGGCGGCATGTTGGCCTTCGCACTGAGTTTTGATGAAGTCATCGTCACAACTTTCACCGCTGGTCAACAATCAACATTGCCCATATGGATGCTGCAGGAACTTATCCGCCCGCGCCAGCGCCCGGTTACAAACGTCGTTGCAATTATCGTAATTGTTGTAACATTCATTCCAATTCTCGCCGCCTATTATTTAACCAGGGAAGGCGAACATACGGGCGGTGGCGGCAAATAATTCATCTTAAGAAATATCGCCGCGTTTCCACTCTGCATGGGTTGCCGCGCGAAACTCTTCAAAGTTTCCGGCCTCAATAGCATCGCGCATGCCCTGCATAAGCGTTTGATAATAGGCAATATTAGCCCAACTCAAAAGCATCATGCCCAGCAGCTCACCAGCCCGCATCAAATGATGTAAATAAGCCCGTGAATATTGCGAGAGTGCCGGACACGGATGTTCCGCATCCAGTGGCCGTGGATCGGTTGCATGCTTGGCATTGCGCAAATTAATCCGCCCAAAGCGCGTGAACGCCTGACCATGGCGGCCAGACCGTGTTGGCATCACGCAATCAAACATATCAAGCCCACGCGCTACGGCTTCCAGCAAATCTTCTGGCGTTCCCACACCCATTAAATAGCGCGGTTTATCAGCAGGCAAAGCAGGTGCCGTAAAATCAATCGTGCTTAACATCAAGGCTTGGCCCTCGCCCACCGCAAGCCCGCCGATCGCATAACCTTCAAAACCAATCTGCTTCAAGCCTTCGGCACTTTTCAACCGCAAGCCTTCATTGGTGCCACCTTGCACAATTCCAAAATTGCCCCTGCCCGGTTGCGAGCCAAAAGCTTCGCGCGATCGAGCGGCCCACCGCAAGGAAAGCTCCATGGCCTTCTCGGCGTCTTTTTCTGAGTGCGGAAATTCCAAACACTGATCAAGCTGCATTTGAATATCAGAACCAAGCAGCCGCTGAATTTCCATGGCGCGTTCCGGCGTCAATTCATATTTGCGGCCATCAATATGCGATTGAAACGTGGCTCCGGTTTCTTTGATCTTACGAATTTTCGACAGCGACATGATTTGAAAGCCGCCGGAGTCAGTGAGGATTGGACCCTCCCAACCGATGAATTTATGTAAACCCCCAAGTGCCGCCACTTGCTCGGCCCCGGGCCGCAACATCAAATGATACGTGTTGCCTAAAATAATATCAGCGCCAGCATCCTTCACCTGATCAAGATAAAGTCCCTTAACGGTGCCGACAGTGCCAACCGGCATAAAGGCCGGAGTGCGAATATCGCCGCGCGCCGTATGCACCGTGCCGCGCCGCGCTAAGCCATCCGTTTTATGCAGCGTGAATCCAAATTGCCTTGTCATGTGGCAGGCCATAGCAGGCTGGCATCGCCATAGGAATAGAAGCGATAGTGGTTTTCAATGGCATGGGCATAAGCGGCCTTCATCGTCTCAAATCCAGCAAAGGCGCAAACCAACATGAAAAGCGTGGAGCGCGGCAAATGAAAGTTTGTAATCAAACCATCCACAACGCGGAACTGATAACCCGGTGTGATGAAAATCGCCGTGTTGCCCACCCACGCATCAAGCCCAGCACTTTCCAGCAAACGCAGCGATGTGGTGCCAACTGCAATCACCCGCCCGCCTTTGCCCCGCGCTAGCCTTAACCGCATTGCCACCTCGGGTGAAACTTCGCCCCATTCGGCGTGCATTTTATGGTCAGCAGTATCATCTACCTTCACCGGTAAAAACGTGCCCGCACCCACATGAAGTGTTACAAATTCCACACCGATTCCAACATCTTGCAACTGCTTCATCAAGCCAGGTGTGAAGTGCAACCCGGCCGTTGGAGCGGCAACTGCGCCAGACTCAGTGGCATAAATCGTCTGGTAATCCACGCGGTCCTGCGCATCTTGCGCCCGCTTGCTTTCGATATAAGGCGGCAGCGGCACCCGCCCCACTCCAACCAAAGCCACATCCAAATCAGCTCCAGAAACGGCAAAGGCCAGAGTAACTTCGCCAGCCTCGCCTTTGTCTTCAACTGTGGCATGCAAAATAGTTGGAAGTTCTGCCCCCATCTCTTTAGGTCCGTCATGCCCGCGCAGGCGCAAATCCAACTTAGCCAAGTTAGCACGCGCCGAAAGTTGGATTTCCGCCTGCGCGGGAATGACGGTATTGAGGACAGAAAATTCAATTCTATCACCCACAATCAATTTCTTGGCGGGTTTCACAAAAGCCTTCCAGCGCGAAGCATCAATGCGCAGATGCAGCAGGGCTTCAATTTTTGGCGTGGTGCCAAGTCGCCCCACACGAATACCAGAAAGTGCGGCAGGAATAACTTTGGTATTGTTGAACACCAAAACATCGCCAGCGCGCAATTGCGAAGGCAAACCGCCCACCAGATGATCCGTACACTGACCATCTTTCACCACCAATAATTTGGCAGATTCGCGCGGAACCAGCGGGCGGAGCGCTATATTCTCCGGTGGCAGTTCAAAATCAAAATCGGCGACCTTCATTCAGGCCGCTGATCTGGTAGTGTTAATAGCTTAAGCTGCAACATCCGCAGCAACGCGTAATGTTACAATCTTGTCTGGGTTCTTCACCGGTTCGCCGCGCTTGAAACCATCAACAATATCCATGCCGTCAGTCACTTTGCCCCAAACGGTATATTGATTGTCCAAGAACCGCGCATCGCCAAAGCAGATGAAAAACTGGCTGTTGGCGGAGTTCGGGCTGGACGACCGCGCCATCGAGCAGGTGCCGCGCACATGCGGCTCCTTGGAAAATTCAGCTTTAAGGTCTGGCTTTTTCGAGCCGCCCATGCCGGTTCCC
>JANOUE010000174.1:0-3760 GCA_031416755.1 Hyphomicrobiales bacterium | reverse complement strand
CCCTTGGCCACCAGGATATTGCCCAATTTCATTGTCGCGTCCCCTTTGGTTTTATCCCCGTGCGAATCAGGCATGGGAAACAGGACAGTGATGCAGTGGTTTTGATAAAATTTGAGTGAACGGGGCGGATTGGGGGTGATTGTTGGAGAGGGCGGGGTTGATTGGTTGTAAAATTGCAACTTAAGGGTGCATTTTCATCAAAGGCGATAATTGCGATGAACGGTTGAATCTCGGTTCTATTAAGTGGAGTGTCACCGTTATTACCGTTATTCTATCAGACCCTGATCGGGGCGATTTTGCACAAGGCGGTGTCCTGAATAGGGGCGCGAGTTTTGTTGAATAATAAAATGCACTGTCACCGCAATCGCCACCGCAATCGCAATCAATGAATTTGTAGATGTGCTTTTGATTACATTTTTGTAATGCCGCCGAACACAATTAAGCCGTTTAGAAAACGGACTCCTAAGTTCGCAGCGAGTCGGTTGGAATATTTCAATTTCGTTAACCTTCGGCGGATTATGGCTCACCAAACGTCTTGACGTTGCTTGTTGAACTTCTGAACCAAAATGAGGCCATAAGTTGATGCTGTTTTCTTCTGTTCTTGATTTCTTCGGGATCACAATACTTGATTTGGTTTCTTATGCAGGGCTGGCGGCGTGTGGCACGATGAGCGTGGGTCTCTTGCTCGGCATGTTGCTCGGCAGTAAATATGACCCCGTCGTGTCATGGCCCCATCGCAAAATCCCGCTGTTTCGGATTCACAATTGGTTGGCTTACACAACAATCATCATCGCCTTTGTGCACCCTGCATTGTTGCTTCTGGCCCCCAAGGAAGGCTTTAGCGTTCTGGACATTCTGGTTCCGGTGTTCAGCCCAAAGCAGCCCTTTGAAAACACATTTGGCGCACTTGCACTTTATGGCACCATCGTGGTGGTGATCACGTCCTACTTGCGCAAGCGTATGACGTTCAAGCGCTGGAAAACAATCCACTATATCAACTATCTCACCGTCGCGACGTTCCTGCTTCATAGTTTGCTGACCAACCCGAACCTCGATGGCAAGGAGATCAACTATACTGATGGCGGCAAGATATTTGTCATTATCTGCGTGATCGGTGTTCTGCTGGCAGTTGCAGCCCGGGCATTTTATGCAGGCCGTGCTTCGCGCTCTGGCGTTTCGACTGCAATTGCCGTGCGCGATTCGGCACAGCGCTGGGAAGGCCGCTTAAAGGTCGTGAAAACATTTGTGGAAACCTCTGCCGTGCGCACGTTTCGGCTCATGGCACTTGAGGGCGGAAAGTTGCCATTCAATTGGAAAGCTGGACAGTATCTGACACTTAACTTGGAGACACCGACTGGTCCAATCAAACGCGCCTACACCATCGCATCCTCTCCCAACCAAACCCGTTTCGTCGAAATCACCGTAAAGCGCGAAGCGCAAGGCGTAGGCTCAACGTTCTTGCACGACCACGTCGGCGCGGGCAGCTTCATTGACGTTTTGGGGCCAGCGGGAACCTTCACCTTTAGCGGCCCCGAAGCTGCCGGCATCGTGCTGATCGCCGGTGGTGTTGGTATCACGCCAATGATGAGCAAGATTCGTAACTTGACAGATCAGGCTTGGGAACATCCTGTTTGGCTCATCTATGCGGTGCAAAGATTTGACCAGGTGATCTTTGTGAACGAATTGGCAATTTTACGGCAACGCCATCCAAATTTCAAAATCTTGATTGTACCTACAGAAACGACTGATCGAGCTTGGGCTGGACCTAAAGGATTCCTCACTGCAAACATCATCAAGGATTTTGTTCCGGATATTCCTACACAGCGCATACACATCTGCGGGCCAACGCCAATGATGAACGCAGTTCTTGGAATCTTGCACAGGCTTGAAGTTCCCGATGACCAGGTCTTCACTGAGTCATTCGGCGCAGTCCCCGTCGATACCAGCCCGTATTCCGCCGAAGAAGTGCAATTGGTGTTCAAGCGTTCCAACCGCAGTGTGATTGCCAAGCGCGGCGAAAGCATTGTGCGCGTGGCCGAAGCCAATGGCATAGAGATTGATTATTCATGCCGCAGTGGCGAATGTGGCTCTTGCCAGTGCAAGGTTCTCGAAGGTGAAGTGAAAATGCCCAAGGGCACGTCATTGTCAGACAAGGACATTGCCAAGGGCGAAATTCTCGCCTGTGTGGCAAGGCCTGTGTCAAACCGCATCGTTTTGGATTTGTAGTTCCCTATATCCTGAAACCCAATCGGGCCGACAAAGCCAAAATGGTTTTGTCGATCCGTGGTCGCAGTGGCACCATTGCAGCAAGCGAAATAGCCGCGACCACAATTGATCCCAGTATATCAAACGGGAAATGCACCCCGAGAAAAATCCTTGCCCAACTGGTCAACGCAGCCAAGGCAACGGCGGCCCAACCGTAAATACGCACCTTCGCATTCAGCAATAGCCCAAATGCCAGCGTCCACATCAAAGTCGCATGGTCACTTGGAAAACTGGTCTCCGCAGCGTGACCAAGGTAATTTGGACTAAGTCCAAGCGCAAAGGGCCGTGGATGAGGGAATACTAAACCCAAGGCATAATTTACCCCAAGCGCAATCAGCGCACAAAGCACCGCATAGATCAATGAGCCTCGCTCACGCGCGTGAGTTCGAAACCACGCGAGCAGGAAAAGCGCCAAAAGCAAAACCACCGGATACTTGGCTGCGGCAATGGCAAGTGTGAGCGGCAGGCCCGAAAGAAGGGCATCACTGCTGAGCAATTTAAATAGGTGCGTATTGATATCTTCCAAGCCCATCACCCATCTCCATTTTCAGGGAAGTTTTGCGATCATACTGTCGATATTAGCCTATGACACCTCAAAACACAAAACCCGCCGGAGCATTTCTGCTTCGGCGGGTTTGTTTTAATTGGATCATGAATGAAGTTCTGTTTTTCGAAAGGCCTGGCGGCGACCTGCACTTCCGCGTCTTGAAGCACGAAGGTCCATTGGCGCTGGAGCGATGTGACGCCGGGTTCGAGATGGGATCGGGTATGGCCACTCCGCCACCACCTAAGTTTCAAGCCGCCTTTTTGATCTTCAATTCAATCAAGAGCCCGGCCTTCCGCGCCAACGTTATCAGCGCATCAATGCTGAAATTGTTGATGCGCCCGCGCAGGAGATCATTCAGGCGGGGTTGCGTGATATCGAGACGCTTTGCAGCGGCGGCTTGTGTGAGTTTCCACGCTTTGACATGCTCGGTCAGTGTGATCAACAAATCTGAGCGCATCGACATGGCAGCGGCGTCTTCCGGCGTGTCTTCGATGGCGTCCCAGACGTTTGCATAGCCTTTGATTTTCATTTCTGTCTCCATCACATCAGTTTTAGCCTGAGCGTTGCCAAAGCCAATTCATGCTTTGGCGTCATTTGGGTTTTCTTTTGAAAGGCATTCAAGACGTAAATCGCATCCGCGTTGTTCAACACATAAATGACGCGAAATGCACCCGTAGCATCTCATACCCTGATCTCGCGAACGCCGGCGCCGACTGATTTTATCGGCTTCCAGTCCATTGGTTCGATGCCCCTTTGGACGCGACGCAATTCTGTGCCTATGTCTTTGCGGACATTCAGCGGAAAGCTCCTGATTTCGTCGAGCGTGTCGGCAAGAAAGAAAATGCGTTTCATCACCGCCAGTTCTATATCGGCATTCGTATAAGATCAAGCACCCCCAAAAACAAAATCCGCCGGAACATTTCTGCTTCGGCGGGTTTGTTTTAATTG
>JANOUE010000173.1:0-3590 GCA_031416755.1 Hyphomicrobiales bacterium | reverse complement strand
CCACACCATAGGCACCCTTGGCATCGCCCAGTTCATTGGCGCGCAAATAGAATTGACGCGCCGACGCAAGATCACCACTGTTGAGTAGACCATCACCTTTAGCAATCAAGCCTGCAGCTTCGGGGTCAACTGGAGTGGCTGCAACTGCAACAACTGTTGCAGTATCCGGCGGCGAATTCGCTGGTGCAATGGTTGCTGCAAGATTGGCTGCCGATGGATTCGCAATGGCGACGGTCATAGCTTTCACCGGGGCCGCCAACACTCCAGTTTTTGCTTCGACCGCTGCTATTTCCATATCAAACTGCGGAGCATCCATATGCGGCACCACAAGCTTCACACCAGCAATATCTTCAGGCTTCAAAAGCCAATTGCCCTTTGTGGTTTCAATGCCAGCAGTAAGATATGAAGCTTCTGGCAAACCCATCACGCGCAATGAAATAGGTGCTTCGCCTTCGGCTGCTAGCGCCGACAACAACAGCGGTATTGGGCTGTTAAGATTCCCGCTCACATCCGAAACATCAAGTTTGGCAACAGCGATTAGTTTTTTGTGAACGACAGTTTCGGTGTTGACTTTGGGTTGAGAATTTTGCGGTGGCGTTAAACCAGCAATGCTGGCCTTTACGCTTGTAAGCCCTGTCGAAAGGTGGTTCGAAATTGTTTCCATATTAACAACCGCAAGCCCAGCGCCACCGCCCACCAGCAAAGCGGTAAGACCGAGGCTAGCCATTTTAAGCCATGGTGTTTTTGTTGGAGCTTTCTGCCTTTGTTCGGAAGCAAAACTGCGCTGTTCTTCTTGATAGAGCCGTCTGCGGCCATGAATATCATGAAGTGGCAAAGTGGGGCGCTGCACGCGCGGAAGTTCGGTGTCATAGAGTCTTTGCGCCTGCACAAATCGATCATCCATTTTGCGTTTAAATTCTTCATAGGCCTCTGGCTTGGCTGTTTCGATTGCCGGAGTTTGTTCGACTTTCTGCTCCATATACCTTGCGCTCATAGCGCGACCAATATCGTCCGAATCCTTATGGTGAAACCAACTTGGCGCTTTTGCAGCGTCTTTTGCATCGGGAATGTCTGTCTCGTCGGCAATGCTGTCTTTTGCAAAGATTTGCGTTAAGCTATTGTTGGCTGGTGTATTGGTCAAGGTTTGCCTCCTGTAGGGGTGCTAAGTGAACGGGTGTGGGCTTGATCGAGTAGTTCTTGCGCGGTTGAATGTAGTTTCCAACCCAAGACCGTAGCGCTCAGATTCTCTGAAATTGCAGCGCTCCGAGATTTGTAAAGTTCTGTTTCAAAAATTTTTAATTTTGTTGATCGCGTAGAATTGCGCGGCCAATTCTGCACCGCCAGCGTCAGAGCGGCCGAAACCGATTCGACTGTTTTGCCTTGCGCAATAAGCCCAGGCAAAGTCTCTGAACTTAAAATTGCGGGCTGATAAATTGCAGCCAATGCAGGCGGCATCGTCACATTCAGAACGTGAAACCGACCGTCACTTAAGGCAGATTTTTGAAAAGATGTACCTAAGATAAGTGCGGCATCTGCTTGCCCAGATAGCAGCGCTGCCAAGGCGAGCTCACCCTGTTGCGGAACCCGCATGAACGGAATCTCTAATGCACCAAAAAGAATCTCACCCGTGGCAAAGCCAGCGCTCTGCACTGGCCCCGTTGCAATTCTCTTGCCCGCAAGAGCCGTTACATTTTTAATTTTCACGCGGGCTATCAACACCACCTCAATGGGTGCGAGTTTTGCGATATAGGCAATCGATTTATTATTTGGAATTAGATTTTGAGTGCGCGCATAAGCAAGCGAATCCGAAGCTACAATTGCGGCATCAATATCAGGCAACTGCAACAGATCTGAGATTGCCTGAACCCCACCTACGCCAAGAATAGGCAATATGCGAAGCTTGCTTTCATGATCCAAGTGATGTGCAAGTTGCGCAGCTTGGGCCAGCCATTCAGGTTCCCCCGCGATCACACTGATCACAGTGTCTGCCATTGCAGCTTGCGTCATTAAGGGTGCAAAAAATGCAACACCACAGCAAACCCCAAGAGCGGCCGAGATTTTTCTCATGCCTTCTCCTTATACTTACCAATTGCGCCTTCCCGCCCTCCAGACCTATTAGCCTGCAACGCCATTAAACAATTGCTAATGAATGTGGCGATGAGGGGGCAGTAAAAAGGTTATCTCTGGGCATCAGAATTGTAATCACTCTTTGCAACCCCTGCAGTGGCGTGTAGCAATGTTGAGTGATGACAGACGTGATTGACCAAGCCAAGGCCAAAATCAAAGGCCAAAGACTGAGACTCGTAATGCCAGAGGCTGGTGATCCGCGCAGTGTTGAAGCTGCAAAAATTCTTGCAGACCAAGATTTGGCAGTGCCAATTTTGTTTGCTGAGAACGTGCCCGAACCATCTGCCGCAACAATTGCAAATCTCCGCGCTCGCCGTGAAAAATTGACTGACGCGACAGCTTTGCGTCTGCTGCAAAAGCCACTCTATGCAGCTGGTGCCCTTGTGGCCACAGGGGCGGCTCACGCCATGTTGGCAGGTGTTGCCAACCCGACATCACGCGTGATCGAGGCAGCCTTGATGACAATTGGCCTTGCCGAAAACATCACCACGCCCTCCAGTTTTTTTCTCATGCAATGGCCAGACAAGCGGTTGATCTTTGCCGATTGTGCTGTGAACATGCAGCCTAGCGCTGAGCAAATAGCCGATATCGCAATTGCCGCTGGCGCCAGTGCCACGAAGTTACTGGGTGAGGCATTTGTGGCGCTGCTCTCATTTTCCACCAAAGGAAGTGGCAATCACCCTGATGTTGATAAGGTTGTGGAAGCCCTGCGCCTTGCTCGCCTGCGCGCACCAAACCTAAATATTGATGGCGAATTGCAGGGTGATGCAGCACTTTCTTCAGCAGTTGCTTTGCGTAAAATAAAGCAACCAAGCACGGTGGCAGGAAAAGCCAACGTTCTCGTTTTCCCCGATCTTGATGCCGCTAACATTGCCTATAAACTCACACAATATTTAAGCGGCGCAAAAGCCATTGGCCCCATATTACAAGGCTTTGCAAAACCCGTGTCTGATTTGTCGCGCGGTGCCAGTGTTGAAGATATCGTAGATACGGCAGTGCTGCTCTTGTCTATGGCAGATTGATTTTTTTGAGGCCGGCCTTAGAAAGTTTGAAGCCCCTGCCATTGGCCATGCAAGTTAAGCCACTTCGCTATCTCCAACAATAGACTTGTTCATTGTTTCCTCCTGCTAAAAAATCATTTCAACTCGATTTCGATAAAAGCATATTCGCTATCATTCGCGTTGATCACATCATGCTCAACACCTTCACTGCGAAAGTACGGCACACCTTTTTTCATGTCAGCAAGGCTTGAGCCTTGTTCAGTTTCCAGCTTCACTTTTCCATCCATCAGCGGCACCACAACATAATCATGCCCGTGCCGATGCCAGCCTGTGTTCTGTCCTGGCGCAAAACGATATTCTGTAACAATCACTTTTTCGTTTTCAATGAGCACCGTGGCTTTCGCAGTTCCAATCATTTTGCTTCTCCCATTGCAAATTGCTGACTATGTTATAATATAACGC
>JANOUE010000172.1:0-34337 GCA_031416755.1 Hyphomicrobiales bacterium | reverse complement strand
CTTGATCCTCGACGAACCCACCAACGATCTCGATTTGGAAACCCTAGACCTGTTGCAAGAAATGCTAGCGGATTACAATGGCACGATCCTACTGGTGAGCCATGACCGCGACTTTCTCGATCGCGTAGCCACTTCAATTCTCATGTATGAAGGCGATGGCAACTGGCAGGAATATGCTGGTGGTTACAGCGATATGTTGGCCCAACGCGGCACCGGTGTGGCTGCACGTAAAATCAAAGAAGAAGCCCGCGAGCGCAGTGAAACTGTTGCAGCAAGTGTGGTAACGCAAGCCAAGCGAAAGCTGAGCTTCAAAGAAAAATACGCGCTAGATAATCTGCCAGCTAAAATGGAAAAATTAAAAGCCGAGCTGCATAAATTGGAATTGGTCTTGGCCGACACAACGCTCTTCACCCGCGATTTCAAACTCTTTGAAAAGACCAGCACGCGTCATGCTGCAGCAGATATAGAATTGGCAAGCTGCGAAGAGCAATGGTTGCAATTGGAAATGATGCGAGAAGAGTTGGAAGCGCGATAACTGGCTATCAGCCCTTCGAGGCCCGCTTAGCCGAAAACCCGAGAGGGTTTTGCGGCATAGCGGGCACCTCAGGGTGAGGGCCCCTCATGCTGAGGTGCGCGTAGCAAAGCGGAGTGCCTCGAAGCATCTGTTACGGTAACTCACTTCGCAGCTTTCGCCCGCTCAATACCTTCCACAATCATTTGCTCAGCTTCAATGGCATTGCCCCAACCAAGCACTTTCACCCATTTGCCGGGTTCCAAATCTTTGTAGTGTTGAAAAAAATGTTCAATCTGTTGGATCGTAATTTCTGGCAGGTCGCGATAATTATGAACATTCTCATAGCGCCGCGTGAGTCGCGGCACGGGCACGGCAATAATTTTTTCGTCGCCTCCAGCTTCATCCTGCATTTTTAATACACCAACCGGCCGGCACGCCACCACAGCACCCGGCACAATGCCCCGCTGATTGGCAATCAAAACATCAACCGGGTCACCATCGCCAGATAAAGTATGCGGAATGAAACCATAATTGCCCGGGTAGCGCATGGATGTATAAAGAAAGCGGTCCACCACCAAAGTGCCTGCTTCCTTATCCAGTTCGTATTTTATGGGCTCACCACCAACTGGCACTTCAACAATAACGTTCACTTCCTTGGGTGGATTGCGGCCGATTGAAATTGCATCAATGCGCATTTATGTTTTTCCTTTATGGGCCAGCAAATCTTTGGCGGTTTTCTCATTGGTGATCAATACATTGCAGTTGATCAATTTGATGGCGCCGAGAATCGCCTGAATTTTCTCATCGCCACCAGCAGAAATCACCCGCAGCGGCACATCGCGCAATTGCGCTATTGGCAGCGACATGATGCGGCTATTCACCGGATGGTCAATCAACTTTCCATCAATATCAAAAAAATTATAAAGTAAATCACCAACCGCGCCCTTTGCAATAAGTTCCAGCCGATCCTCTTCACTTAACATATTAAACCGGAATGCGGTGGAGGAAGGCGCCATGGTGCCAGCACTCAACATTGCAATATCAAGTTTCTCAGCTCGTTTAAAAACGTCGTTCAAACCGCAGCGTTCAAGCAAAGCTTTGCGAGTTTCTGGTGAATCCACCACAGCAGGCGCCAACAGCAAATAGCAATCAGCACCAATAGCGCGAGCAAACTGCCAGCCGAATTCCGCCGGATTAAACCGCCGTGCCTGCACAATGCCGCCCAGCAGTGAAATCACCTGCACATTTTCCAGTGGCTTGGTGGTAAGCGTTTGCAGCGATTCATAAAGTGTCGCACCCCAGCCAACGCCAACACTCATCCCGTCACGCAAAGTATCAGAAATATACATGCCAGCCGCATTGCCGATTGATTTGGTAATTCCTGCAGCCGTCGTTGGCTCAGGCACAACCACCGCATCTCGCAAATTGAAGGCTGCTTTCAACTCGCCTTCAATTTGAATGCATTCAGCAACTTCACCGTCAATCCAAATTTTGACTTCGCGTTGTTTGATTGCTTCATTGATGTTGCGCACAACAGTCACGCGCCCAATGCCGAGTCGTTCTGCAATTTCGTTTTGTGTCAGGCCTTCCACATAATACATCCACGCTATGCGCATGCGGTTTCGGGCGACGCGGCCTGCGGTGCGTTCAGCATTGCTTTCATCGGGTGCAAGTGGAATATGTGATGTGTCTGTCACGTTTGGCTCCAGCTTATCTAGATGTGATTACCCACACCATGCAACGATACATTTCAAAACTCCTAGCACATTTGTTGCATTTCAACAGCCCCAAACAACCGCGTCACACCAGGCCAAACGAAACATTTGCATTCTTGCAATACATAATGTAGTTTAATTCAAAATCAAGAATGATTGGTCCTTAGGGCCAACACCGGAGGAATGTTGCAATGTCTGCAAACAGATGCATCGTCAAATTATTGCCAAATTTCGAACGTGCTCTCGCACCGAAAACCCATCGCCATGTGTGGCCTATCATGAAGCGGCGGAACAAATTACAAGGCCATTCAAACGGAGGAAAGCTATGACATCACGCAAATCGGGTCTGTTGACCCGCCGATCGCTGCTGAAATCTACAGCCGCGACGGGTGCCGCGCTTACAACAGCAGGCGGCATCAATATGTTCAATATCAACACTGCCTTTGCCGCTATGGCGAACCCAGCAGATGTTTTAGCGACACTCAATGTCGGCAAATTTGTAAAGAAAGAATACCGCGAGCAATATAAGCTCGGCGATAATGACCAACTGTGGGATCCCAAGAAAGATTGGATCCGCACTGCAGATTGGGAAGCGATCCGCAAAGAACATGCTGGCAAAACCGTGCGTTTCGCAGTGGGTGCAGCTGACCGTGAATCAGCCCAAGAACAAACTCAACCTTTTGCTGATCTCTCCGGAATCAAGATCGACGTTGTATCGATTCCTGATGACTCAATGTATGATAAGGTCGTTGCCGAATTCCTGTCCGGCAATGCTGGCTTCGATGCTATTCAGTTCTTCTCGCCATGGCTCGGTGACTTTGCTGCCCAAGGTTTCTTGAAGCCGTTAGATGAATATGTTGCCAAGTGGGCTCTGCCATTTGATGATTGGTATGAAACTTATCAACGCAACTATGGTCACTGGGGCGACAAGGGTATCCTTGGCATTCCATTCGACTGTGATATTCAGCAAGTGCACGTGCGTCCATCAGTGCTCGCCAAAATCGGCATCAGCAGTATTGATAAGGTGAACACCATTCCGTCATACGACGAAATGCTGCGCATCGCGCCTGAGCTGAACAAGGCAGAAAAAGGTGTGGCTGGTATTGGCCTGATGGCTGGCCGCGGCTTCTGGGCCACCTATGCCTGGGAACACATTGCTGCCCAATACGGCATGATGCTGTTCAACGACAAGTGGGAACCCATCTTCAACAATGAAGCTGGTGTGAAGGGCCTCGAAATGCTCACCGCCCTTTCTAAGCACGCAATTGAAGGTGTTGCCGCTGCCGATTGGCCAACCAACCGCGCTGCTATGTTGGGCGGCCAGATTGCTTGCAATATTTCCTGGCAAGACACAGGCACACAAGCGACCCGCGCCGACCAATCGAAGATTGGCAATGATATTGTGACAATCTATGAACCACGTGTTGCTGGCGGCTCTTATGCGCCACCAAACATCGCTGGCTCTACATCGGTTGTTGCGACCACATCGCCAGAACCAGAAGCAGCATTCTTGATGCTCGCCTTCCTGACGACATCTTCGATCATGGCCATGAACGAAGCCAACGCCAATGGCGTTGCTCCGGGCACTAAGTCAGTGTTGGCAAACGAAAAGCTCCGCAGCGTTTCGCAACCAGCCAAGGTCTGGGCTGAGTCATTGGACTATGCATGGTGCGCCCCACGCATTCCATCAGGCTTCCAGGTCGAACAGGAAATCGGCTTCCTCGTCAACGAAGTGATCGTTGGCTCAAAGAAGCCGAAAGAAGCACTGGATTTAGCTGCAGAGAAGGTCAAAGCCATCATGACTAAGAATGGCTTCTATGTCGGCAAGGACCCCATGAACTACGCCGCTACCGAACCAGGTCTCTGGATCGGCAAAGGCAAGAAGCTTCCGTTCTAATTTAATAATAGGCGGCCGGAGGAAACTCCGGCCGTTCTTACCTGCAGCGATAATGGATTGGATGAAAGCCCTTTTTTGGCGCTCAAGCACAGTATCAACAATGACAACAAACACTCATCCCATCCGCCGTCGCAGCCCTTTCATGCGCAAGGCTTTTCCCTATTTGATGTTGGCACCTGCTGTCATCTATCTTTTGGGCATCACGCTGTGGCCTGGCATCTATGCCGTGCGGCGTTCACTGTATACTGGAAAATTCAAACTCGAATGGGTGGGACTTGATAACTACAAGGAACTTTTTGCCGATAACTCCTTCTGGATTTCAATTTGGAACACGCTCTATCTTGGTTCCATAACTCTAGCCATTGAAGCCGTCATCGCCATGGCGTTGGCCGCATTTGTTTATCGCAGTGCCTGGGCAAGGACGTGGCGTATTGTTTTCATGTTGCCCATGCTGTTCATGCCATCGGCAGTTTCTTATCTCTGGAAATTGCTGTTCAATGATGGGCGCGTCATCGCCGATCTCATCCGTCGTGTTGGTTTTGACTATGGCAATATTGACTGGATGGGCAGCGTTTTTAATGCGCGCTTTGTGCTCGTCGTCACCGATGTCTGGCAGTGGACACCCTTCCTCTTCATCATTTTCGTTGCAGGCCTGCAAGGCCAGGACAATGAAATTGAAGAAGCTGCCCGCCTCGACGGCGCAAGCTGGACGAAAATTTTCTTTAATATCTCACTGCCGATGTTACAACCCGTCATTGCCATTGCACTGTTGTTGCGCGGTATTGATATTTTGAACAACATGGCTGCCGTCAACATTATCACCCAAGGAACGCCAGGTGGCGCCACCGAAACTCTGAGCTATTTTATCTATCGTACGGCTTTCAGAAGTTTTGAACAGGGCTATGCTTCTGCAGCATCAGTTATCGTGCTCGTGGTTACAATTGTATTGGCGCAAAGCTTGGTGCGTCGATACTTCAAGTCGGGAACAGAGTCATGAAAAAGCGTTTTAAAACCGCCCAGTGGGGGTCGGCTATCCTCTGGTTCTGGGGCGCTGTTTGCCTGCTACCTATTATCTATTTTGCATCAATCGCCTTGCGCCCGCGCAACGAAATCATCGCGCCTTATCCCATTTACTTCCCAACAATCTCTATAGAAACTTGGGCAAAGATTTTTGCCGAGTGGCCGATTATGAGCTACTTCAAAAATTCGGTGATCGCAGTCTCCGGAAGTGTGTTCATCTGCTTGTTGCTCGGCATCCCTGCCGCCTATGCCTTGGCGCGCTTCTCATTCAAGGGCCGTGAAGACATTGGCTTTTACATTCTTTCAACAAAGTTCATGGCACCAGCTGCAGTTGCTATTCCAATTTTCGTGTTGTTTGCGCAGCTCAAAATGCTGGATACAGTGTGGGCGCTGATGTTGGTCTACGCCGCCATGAATCTGTCCATCGTCGTCTGGATCATCCGCAGCTACATGGTTGATATTCCGTCTGCTATCGAAGATGCCGCGCGTACCGATGGGGCATCAGATTTGCGCATCCTCTGGGAAATCATAATTCCCATTTGCTTGCCCGGCATAATCACTGCTGCCGTGATCGCCGCAATTTTTGCAATGAACGAATATTTGTTTACGCTGATCATCGCGAGCAAGAATGCCTATCCACTCTCGGTGGCTCTCGCCAATTTCTCTGGTGGCTCCGATGGTATCATCTATAACGCCATTGCCCTTGTCGGCTTCCTGGCCTTTATTCCGGCACTGATTTTGGTGATCCTTATTCAGAACCACCTGTCACGCGGCCTGACCATGGGTGCAGTGAAAGGTTAATCAGCTTTGTGCCGCACATAAGTCCACACCCGGGCAGGCGGCACATTCTTGATAATCCATTTGCTGGGTGAAGCCGTGAAGCCTGAAGCCGCATCGACCGGCCTCTTCAACCCGTAAGAAAATTGCACAAACCGTCCGTGCTCAGGGTCAAGAGCACGGTCTACCGCAGCCATTAACTCAACCCGTTGCGACTTTGGAAAATTGAGCAGCGGTAAACTCGAAACAATTGCAGCGCATTTCTTTTCCGGAAAATGTTTCTCCAGAATTTTTTCAATCTGCCACGCATCGGCATGCAAAATGGTAAGATGTGGAAATCGCATTCGCAAGATATTTACAAACTTTTGATTGAATTCAATCAGCAGAAGCTGCGACGGAGACACACCATGAGCAAGCAACTGCGCAGTGATCACCCCAGTGCCGGGACCAAATTCAACAACTATGTCGCCCAGTTTAAAATTGGCTGCTTTGGCCATGGCGGCTGAAAGTTGCGGGCCACTCTCCGCAAAAGAACCAATTGATCGTGGGCTTCGTCTGAACTCACTCAAATAGTCCAACACTGTAATTTTGACCATCTGTCTAAAACGCTTCCAGCTATTTAGTGGGGCACGTCTTCATGAAACTTAACGTGTGTTCAAAATTCTCTACACCAGCTTGGCTGCCAAGTCCCGTTGCATTTAAGGCGGAAGTTGCTTGCGCAAACCGCACCATTGTTACAGCACTTGGCTTCTTCGGCATACTCAACTGGCCACACTGGGTCACAATGTCGGTGCCCATTTCACCAGAACCAATCAAGCCCACGCAAATAGGACGGCCAGTTTTCTCTAGTCTTCTCGCCAGATCAGCCGAAAGGCCATGTGCATTCCAATTCATAAAAAGATACATTTGCACTTTGCGAAGACAGATAGTACTATAATAATCAATAGACCCAAAAGCTACAAAATGATGGGCGCATTGGACTGAATCTGGAATGAAACGCAAGTGCTGGACTTGCCGCACTGTTCTTGGGTTAAGTAATAATCTTAGAAATGGGAAACGAAAATGGCATCAATCAGCTTGCAGAAAATCTCTAAGGCTTGGGGTCCGGTAATGGGCGTCGATGCAATTGATTTGGAAATCAAAGACAAAGAATTCATGGTGCTACTCGGCCCATCAGGCTGCGGCAAAACGACGACCATGCGCATGATTGCAGGCCTCGAATTGCCAACTGCTGGTGAGATCGAAATTGCTGGCCAACGCATGACGGACGTGGATGCAAGAGACCGCGATGTAGCCATGGTTTTCCAAAGCTATGCGCTTTATCCCAACATGTCGATTTATGAAAACATCCGCTTTCCATTGCGCATGCGCGGCGTGCCAAAAGCCGAGCAAGATAGTCGTGTGCGGAAGGCTGCTGCAATGGTGGAACTTGGCGATCTGCTTGACCGCAAACCCAAAGCCCTGTCTGGCGGCCAACGCCAGCGCGCCGCCCTGGCCCGGGCCATTGTGCGCGAACCGCAAGTTTTTCTGATGGATGAGCCCCTTTCAAATCTGGATGCAAAATTGCGCCTCGCTATGCGCGCGCAACTCAAACACATTCAAAAGGATCTCGAAACCACAACGGTCTACGTTACCCACGATCAAATTGAAGCCATGACTTTGGCAGACCGTATTGCGGTGATGAACAAGGGTAAAATCCAACAGCTTGGAACCCCCGACGAGATTTATAACAATCCATCAAACACCTTCGTGGCAGGCTTTATCGGGTCGGCACCGATGAACTTGATTCACGGCTCACTCGCCAATGGAAAATTTACGAGCGCTGGCGTAAGCGTTACTGGTCTAAAGTATGGCCCGCAGAGCAAATGCATATTGGGTGTGCGTCCTGAAGATGTTTCCATTCTGCCTAAAGGTAAAGGGCACGTAACGGCACCATTATATTCGCTGGAACCAACTGGCGATCAAACTTTAGCCGCAGTGAAAAATGGCGATCAAATGCTTATTGCGCGAGCTGCAAGAGACTTCCGCGCGGAACTCGATGCTCCACTGATTTTGAATTTCGACTTGGAGCGTGTATTTATCTTTGATGGCGAAACGGGAGAACGTCTTAGGAAATAGGGATGACCCTTGATCCACGACGTAAACCTTAGAACAAGCGATGAACTCCGCGGTTCATTTGGATTTTGCTGTTAGATCTTTATCGCATCGGCGATGCCGTCTCCGCCAGAATCACCCACGCCGCCGTCTCTGACGCCTTGCGCTTGATGAAGGATGTTTGATAGGGTTCACCCAAAAGGAAAACTCCAATGCTCAAATCGATAGATCCACTTCTCAACGCTGATGTTCTTCACGCTTTGCGCTCCATGGGCCATGGTGATGAGTTAATAATTTGCGATACAAATTTCCCAGCAGATTCAATTGCCCAAGAAACCAACTATGGGAAACTTCTGCGCATCGATGCCGATTGCGCTCGGGTGACCCGCGCTGTGCTTTCGCAATTTCCTTTAGATAGTTTTGGTGACGATCCAGCCTTGCGCATGGAAGTGGTAGGCGAGCCTGCAAAACTTCTTGATGTGCACAAAGAAGTGCAGGCCGAAATAGACCGTGCCGAAAACGGAAAAATCCAACTTGCCAGCCTAGAGCGTTTTGCATTTTACGAGCGCGCCAAAGAAGCCTTCTGCGTGATTCAATCTCACGAGCGCCGCTTCTACGGATGCTTCATTTTCAAAATGGGCGTTGTCTCGCCTGATGTGAAGTTTGATTAAATGCCAAAATCTGGCGTTGCGATTCTGGGAATTTATGTAGCTGACCTGGCGTTCAAAGCCGCGCGGCAACCGATCATGGGTGAAACCATTTTGGGCTCAGCTTTTTCCATGGGGCCAGGCGGCAAGGGTTCGAACCAATCGGTAGCAGCAGCACGGGCCGGGGCCGAAGTTACTTTCATCACGAAACTCGGCAAGGACAATTTCGGCGATGCAGCACTTGCGATGTATGCCAAGGAAGGTATCACAGCGCTGGCCCCGCAAGACCCCAACACCTCAACGGGTGCCGCCTATATTTTTCTTGAAGAAGGCACCGGAAACAACGCCATCATTGTTGTGCCAGGGGCAGCAGGCACCATAGGCATTGCTGATGTCGAGGCAAATTCCACTGCAATCACCAACGCTAAAATTTTCATGACGCAGTTGGAACAACCCATACCAGCCGCTATCCGCGCGCTACAAATTGCACGAGGTGCTGGAACCATTACCATCCTCAATCCAGCCCCAGCGGCCCCCTTGGATGATGAAATCTTTAAGCTTTGCGATTACGCAACACCCAATGAATCTGAAGCGGCCATGCTCACAGGCATTGCTGTCAGCGATATCTCAAGCGCCAGAAAAGCTGCAGATATTTTGTTGTCGAAGGGCGTGGGCACTGTCATCATCACCCTTGGAGGTCTAGGGTCATTGCTCCACAGCAAAACCCAATCCGTACACATTCCAATTTATAGTGCCGGCAAAGTGCTGGACACCACTGGCGCAGGCGATGCTTTCAACGGTGGTTTTTCGGCAGCATTGGCGCGAGGTGAAGAGCCTTTCACAGCGGCTCACTTTGGCAGCGCTGTAGCCGGAATTTCCGTTACCAGACCAGGCACAGCCCCATCAATGCCACAGCTGAGTGAAGTCAATGCTTTGCTCGCAAAGTTTAGATGAGAGTATTGGAGAAATAACATTTACCCTTGTTTTTGCGGGTCTAGCACCTTATGTGGAAGCTTGTTCACAGCAGACAAAGGCCAAACATTCGTGATTGAATCATTCCTGACCCCTGAGGCTCTTTCTGCCCTTTTCAAAGTTATAATGATTGATTTGGTTTTGGCCGGCGATAACGCCATCGTCATCGGAATGGCCGCTGCCGGATTGCCAAAAGATTTGCGCAACAAAGCAATTTTAGTGGGCATCATTGCTGCAACAGTATTGCGTATTGGGTTTGCTATTATTGCAACACAGCTTCTGCAAGTACCGGGATTGTTATTGATTGGTGGCTTGCTGCTCGCGTGGGTGTGTTGGAAAATGTGGCGCGAACTCCGCGACCACAGCAAATCTGTAAGTGAGGGCGTGGAAGCAGTTACAAATCAAGACTTCGATGCAGACGGCAAAATAGGTGGCTCTTCGTCTCGGAAAACGTTTTCACAGGCAGCTTGGCTTATTATTATCGCCGATATTTCTATGTCGCTCGACAATGTTCTGGCTGTTGCCGGAGCCGCGCGTGACCATCCAGAAATTTTGATTTTCGGGCTAGTCTTATCAATCGCCCTGATGGGTTTTGCCGCCACATTTATTGCCGGTCTTTTGCAACGCCATCGCTGGATTGCTTATGTGGGCTTGGCCATCATTATTTATGTTGCAGGCGAAATGATTTATCGCGGTGGACCAGAACTAATCACTTACTTCCAAACTCTGTCGCGCTAACTTCAAAGAAGCGCCCGTTTGCCTTTGAGCGCCCGTCGCATCCAAGGCACATCGGGCGCATCCCAATTTGGCTCTTGCCCGCAGACTAAATCAAAAAATGCGATCGCCGTTTCTGGGCTCACGGCGGTATTTTCTTTAAAACTATCCCAGAATGCCGGGTCGTCCGATGGCCCACCTTCTGCTGGTTCGGTCTCGCCCATCTCGCGCAAAATCGCATTGGCAACAGAAAGGCAGAAACTTGTGTAAGCATATCCTTCTGGCCAGCGCGCCAGCTGATGGTTTGCAGCGGCAGGAACCAAAGCTGCATCGCTCAAGGCGCGTGCAACAGTTTTGATCGGCGCTGCTGCTACCAATTCTTTAAGCATCAGCCCCGCTGCAAAAATTACAAAATCATGGCGGTTCGTGTCGGCCAGATGCTTGGTTTCATCAAAGCGCTGACGCCACTTTGAAAATGCCGTGGCCAAGGCCGCGTGATCAACTTGCGCTGTGAGGGCGGTGTTTTGAAACACCAAATCAAGGTTGCTCTCAAAACTGCTCAAGATCATGCGAAAGCGTCTGGCCTGATGGGCCAAATCGTCAATCTTGGACAAATCACTGGTGAGGGGTGTTTTCATACTGAGACATATCTTCGCTTGACGAAGCACATGTTGCAAGGCTCAAATGCAGACATGAACATTGCTTTCAAAACTGCAGATAGTTTCTCCGCCCACGCTTGGTGCATTGCCGCTGGAATTCGCGATGGCTTACGCACCGCTCAATTTTATATCCGTGATATGTCAAACGCGGATGGTGGAAAAGATGCAAAACTCCGACACGCGACTTTTCTATCGCGGGTCGTTGCCAGGTGGGCCAGAACTGTCGACAGGTTGATGACCTGTGGTGCCAATTTATCCATAAAACTTCTTCTGCCCACGTGGCGCAACATGCCCTCGCCCTTTTCCAAGGGCTTGATTGAAGAAGTAGCCAAAGCCATCAGCCAAAACAAGCTTTTGGAAAATCCACTCTTCAACGCATATTTCTATCGCTCCGCCCAACATATTTTGGCACGTTGGGCCGAACCACCCTATTTGGTTTTGGAACACCGCATTGACGCCGCACGGCGCGAATTAGCGGGGTCTGCAATAACAACAAGCAAGCTGGAGTTTTTGGCGCAAGCAGTTTTGGCGTTGGTTGCAAATGCCCCCATCGCGCGCCACGGCAAAGTGAAAACAGGCACTATATTGGACATTGGAAATCCCAATGTGGCTGTGTGTGCCACGGCTTGCTTGGCTTTGCTGTTGGCCGAAGAGGGTGGCGAAATTAAAGGTGTGGGCGAAGATGAATTTTTCGCCATTGTTGGTGCACTCATGGCGCCAAGATTACCCGCAATGCAAAGTGCCATAGAGCAGGGTGATGTGGCAAAGCTTGCGCAAGAGCTGGAAGCGATTAGGGCATTGTATTAAGCCAGCAACTTCCGCACGGAATCTTTCCAGCCGGCATATTTTGCCTCACGCAATTTGGCCTTCATCTTGGGCGCAAAGCGCTTGTCGCGCTTCCACGATTTTGCAAATTGCTCAGGTGGCGGCAAAAGTCCGGCTTGCAAGCCTGCAAGATAAGCAGCCCCCAAAGCCGTGGATTCTAAAAATTTCGGCCGGTCCACGCGAGCATCCAGAATATCGGCCAAACTTTGCATGGTCCAATCTGAGGCTGTCATGCCACCATCAACGCGAAGCACTGTCTGCCCCGCATTGCCCCAATCTTTCTTCATGGCCTCAAGCAAATCGCGCGTTTGATAACACACTGATTCCAAAGCTGCCCGCGCCAACTCTTTGTTGGTTGTGCCACGTGTAAGACCAAACAAAGCGCCGCGTGCTTCTGGGTTCCAGTAGGGAGCTCCCAAGCCAACAAATGCTGGCACCAGATAAACCTGTTGCAGCGGGTCTGATGATTGTGCGAGTGCCCCGGTTTCCTTCGCCGTCTTCACAACCTTAATGCCATCGCGCAACCATTGCACGGCTGCCCCAGCAATAAATATAGCACCTTCCAATGCATAAGTGCGCTTGCCATTCAGCTGGTAAGCCAATGTGGTGAGCAAGCGATTATGCGAAACAACAGGCGCATCTCCGGTATTCATAATCGCAAAGCACCCGGTGCCATAAGTTGATTTCATCATGCCGGGCGCAAAACATGCCTGGCCAATTGCGGCCGCATGTTGATCCCCCGCAACACCGCCGATGGGCAGTGCTGCGCCAAATAATTTCTTGTCCGTCACACCAAAATCAGCAGCGCAATCTTTAATCTCAGGCAAAATTGCACGCGGAACATTGATCACCGCCAGCAATTCATCATCCCATGTGCCTGAATGAATATTATAGAGAAGTGTGCGGCAGGCGTTAGTTGCATCAGTGGCGTGAACTTTTCCGCCCGTCAGGCGCCAAATCAAAAATGCATCGATTGTGCCAAAACACAGCTCACCCTTTTCAGCGCGCTGCCTTGCACCTTTCACATGGTCAAGCAACCACGCAACTTTAGTGCCGGAAAAATAGGGGTCGAGCAGCAATCCCGTCTTCTGCGTCACCATGGCCTCACAGCCACGGGTTTTAAGTTCTGTGCAAGTTTCGGCCGTCCGCCGGTCTTGCCATACAATGGCATTGTGAATGGGCTTGCCGGTTTTACGGTCCCAGATCACCGTGGTTTCGCGCTGATTGGTAATGCCGATGGACCTGATGTCGGATGGCTTCACGTTTGCTTTTTTAATCGCGGCTTTTGCGGTGAAGAGAACCGACTTCCAAATCTCTTCGGCATCATGCTCCACCCAGCCCGAGGCCGGATAGTACTGTTTAAATTCTTTCTGCGCGCTGGCTTTTGGGTTAAGCTTTCTGTCAAACACTATAGAACGTGTGGACGTGGTGCCTTGATCAATTGCCAGAATATAATCGACCATCATTTTCTCTTTGTTGTTTTCTTCACAGCGGGCTTTGCGCCTTCGCCCATGTAATCACGAAGGGCCTGAATTTCTTCAGCCTTCATGTGCAAACCAAGCTTCGAACGCCGCCACAAAATATCATCTGCCGTTTGCGCCCACTCATTTTTACGCAAATATTCAACTTCACGTTCGCTCATCGGGCCAAAGCTTTTGCCTAAATCAGATGCAAAGCGTGCATCTTTCAAAATTTCCTGCATCTCCGTGCCGTAAGCGCGGAACAGGCGCAAAACATTTTGCGGCTTCAGAAATGAATAAGCCTTTTGTTGTTCAACAATGTATTTTTGTAACTCAGCATAAGCCATTCCGCCAGGCAGGCTGGCGCGGGACGTCCATGGCGCTTTGGCCTTCGGAAAAAATGGCGCAAGCTTTTCCAAAACAGATTCAGCCAGCCGCCGCGACGTGGTGATCTTTCCACCAAAGACCGAAATCATCGGCGCTTGGCCCTCAGGGTGATCAAGCTTCAATACATAATCGCGTGTTGCTTCCTGGGCCTTGCTCGCGCCATCATCATAAAGCGGGCGAATGCCCGCATAAGACCACCGCACCATATCGCGCGTGACCGGAAGGTTTAAATATTCACTCACTGAAGCCAATAGATAGTCGGTTTCTGCTGGTGAAATTTCCGGCTTACTTGGTTCACCTGTATAATCTTCGTCGGTGGTGCCAATTAATGTGAAATTGGTTTCATATGGAATAACAAAACAAATGCGCCCATCACCATTTTGGAAAATATAGCAGCGGTCATGGTTGTAAAGCCTATCAACCACTAAATGGCTGCCTTTCACCATGCGAATTTTATCAGGGTTACTGCGGCCAACCACTTTGGCTAAAACATCGCTCACCCATGGCCCAGCAGAGTTCACCAATACTTTTGCTGTAACAGTTTCTTGTTTGCCATTGGCTCCCACAACAGCCATTTCCCATCCGCCAACCACGCGTTGTGCCTGAGAGACTTTCGTCCGTGTACGGATGATAGCGCCTTTCGAAGCCGCATCGCGTGCCATCAAAACCACAAGTCGCGCATCTTCCACCCAGCAATCAGAATATTCATAACCATGAACAAACTCTTGCCTGAGCGGTTGGCCTGTAACATCTGTTTGAAAATCAACACTGCGTGTTGGTGGTAAAATTTTGCGCCCCCCTAAGTGATCATAAATAAACAAACCAAGCCTAATCATCCAGCGCGGGCGAAGACCAGCATGATGTGGCAAAATAAACCGCAAAGGCCAGACAATATGCGGTGCCGCATTCAAAAGCACTTCGCGTTCGATCAGCGCCTCGCGCACCAAGCGAAACTTATAATGCTCTAAATAGCGCAAGCCCCCATGAATAAGTTTGGTGGATGCCGAAGAGGTGCCAGACGCCAAATCATTTTGCTCAGCCAGAAAAACCGAAAGTCCACGCCCACTTGCATCGCGCGCAATACTGCAGCCATTAACGCCACCACCAATTATAAACAAATCATAGATCATAATGGGTGTCTGGCCTCTTGTTTTATTTCGGAACCAATAGCGGCAATTTCAATTTGAACACGCGGCGTCACATCAAAACCCAAAGCCAATTCATCAAGACCTACGACGCCTGATTGACGAGCAAGGCCGAGGCTTTGGTTTTGGCGTAGACTCAGTGCAAGCATATCTATGATTCAATTCAATGATGGCCTTATGGTCGAAAGTGAAACGAAAGCCAATTGCAAATGATTGACACGCTTTCTTTCAGAGTTTTTCTTTTAATGCGGCAACGCATTGCAATATCTTCGTTGCAACGCTTAATGCTTTCGTTACTTTGTCGAGTGCCTTTAGGGGGTGCCCGCTCGTCAACACAATGCAAACAGCCTCACCTTTGAACCCGTCATTCCCGCTCAATACTATTCTGCAACATATTGACTCTCGCGCACACAAAAGTATAGTAGCAATTTGAGCGTGGCTTGGTCTCTTCTTTCTCCCTGCCAAAGCCCGCTCTTTTTTCTTTTACATTTTTCAGCTTACCCCGTTTGATAGCGACTCATGAGCAGCACACCGAAAAAAAGTGGCGATGGCCAAAATCTGCGGCCATTTTATTCCCAGCACTCCCCAGCCGAAATGAAGCAAGCCGGCAAGGCAGCAGTAATGCGCGAAGGAAAAGATGCGACCATCGTGGGCAGCGCCATCATGGTGCATAAATCTTTAGAGGCCGCTGAAATTTTGGCAGGCGAAGGCATCAGCATCGAAGTCATCGATTTGCGTTCCATCCCTCATTTTTATCTCTCATCGTCATGCGATCTCACGCAGCTTTTAGCCATCCGTAAGCGAGCATTCACGGTCTCTGCCGAAGAACCAGCATTGATGGTGGCATGATGTCAAACCTCAAAGCCCTCCGAACGCTCTCCGCTCACTTAGGGGCAGATCCCTTGCTGGTGCAGGCTGCAGGTGGCAACACCTCAATCAAGCTTGATGGCATCATGTGGATAAAAGCGTCAGGCACTTGGCTCAAAGATGCTGACGCCAAAGATATATTCGTACCACTTGACTACGCGAGGCTGGGATCTGCTCTCGCCACTGCTGATGCTGACTGTGAATCATGCACAAAATTTGTGATTGCCGAACTCAATCCATCAGGTTTGCGCCCCTCAATCGAAACCTCCGTACACGGATTAATGCCGCAAAAAGTTGTGCTGCACGTCCATTGCGTCAACACCATCGCTTGGGCCATTCAACAGAATGCCGAAGCCCTGCTGACTGAAATACTAAGAGGTGAAAACTGGTCCTTCATTCCCTATGCTCGCCCCGGTTTGCAACTTGCTAAAGCGATCAATCAGAATATGAAGCCTGGCAGCAATGTGCTGGTGCTTGGCAATCATGGGCTGGTCGTTGCCGCAGAAACTGTCGCCGAAGCGGCGCAAATTTTGGCGATGACAGTCAACAAGCTCACCCGCAAAGCCAATCATAAATCCCATGCTGACTTGGCAAGCTTGCTCAAAATCGCCACGGGCACCAATTACCAACCGGCCCAAAATGCTGAGTCTCATTGTCTGGCTTTTGATCCTCAAGCATTGGCAGTGGGCTGTAGCAATGTATTTTACCCCGATCACGTCGTTTTCCTCGGCACACATATTCCGCAAGATTTCGCCAATGAAACTCCGGCAATCGTGGTGCCCCGCAAAGGTGTGCTCATTCACAAGTCGGCCAAGCCCGCCGTGGAGCCAATGGTCCGCTGCTTAGCAGATGTTTTTCGCCGGTTGCAACCAAGCGCTAATTTATGCCCGCTCAACACGCAGCAGATAGGTGAACTGCTAAACTGGGACGCTGAGAAATATCGGCAGAAAATTTAAGCCACCGCCTTTTCATCAGCCATATGTTGAAAAGCAAGCGCAGGTGAAATCATGTGGGCGTCCACCAATAAGGGTCGAAAGCATTGCATAACACTAGACAAGACAATGCTTCGATTGTCATAGAAGTAATGAAATTTGAGAAAGGCATTCTATGACCAATCCCATCATCGCTGAAGTGATCCGTGGCGCAATCGTCGAAAGCTGCCACCGTGGCGCTTATGCTGTGAGCGACGCATCCGGCAAGATCATCGCCAGTGCTGGTGACATCACTGTGCCAATTTACCCGCGCTCGGCAATAAAAGCCTTTCAGTGCATTCCGGTAATTGAATCTGGAGCCGCCGCTGCTTTTGGTTTTAACGATGAAGAAATTGCGCTGTGCTGTGCTTCGCATAATGGCGAGGCAGAGCATGTGCGCGTGGCTCGCTCCATGCTGCAAAAAATTGGCATCCCTGAAACCTGTTATGAATGCGGCGCCCATTGGCCGTCGCATCGCAGTGCCGCCAACGATATCGTGCGCTTAGGTGAAACTCCCAAGGATGTGCATAATAATTGCTCCGGCAAACACGCTGGCATGTTGGCGCTGGCGAAACATTTGGGTGATGAAGTTAAGGGCTATGTGAAACCAGAACACCCAGTTCAGCGCGCCATTGCCAATGCCGTTGCGGCGATTTGCGATTGTGATTTAGGCACAGCTCCAATGGGTATTGACGGCTGTTCTGTTCCCACTTGGGCAATGCCTCTCAGAAACCTGGCACTGGGTTTTGCGCGGCTCAACGCCAGCACAACCGGGCAGCGCATCATAGCAGCGGCCCGCACTCACCCCTTCATGATTGCCGGCACCGGAAAATTTGATACACGCGTGCTGCAAGCAATCCCCCGCGTGTTTTTAAAATACGGAGCGGAGGGTGTTTACTGCGGCAGCATTCCCCATGCTGGCTTAGGTTTCGCCGTGAAATGTGATGATGGTGCACCCCGCGCTGTAGAAGTTGCCACCGCTGCGATTTTGGCGAAACTTGAAGTGTGGACTGATGAAGAAATTGCGTTGCTGCAGGCGTTCCAGCACGAGACATTGCGCAATTGGCGCAAGATTGAAGTAGGCGATATCAGGGCTGCCGGCTAACCATATTATTTGTCACGAGCACATGCGGCGGCACTTTGGCGCCAGCTAAACTCAAATCTTTGGTCGAGGCTTCACGATAGTCAAATCCTTGAATGGCAGCTTTGGAAGCGCTTTCAATCATATTGCCAGTAACCAGAATATTGCCAGTGCCCGCAGTGGTCGAAACCACAATGCCAAGTTTGGTTTTCCTGACGATATTGCCTTGTGCCGAAAGATTGCGTGAATGAGGACCAAAGCCCAACCAAATGCCCACATCGCCAATTTCTTCTAAAACATTATGGCTCACCACTGTGTCAGCCTCGGCCCATATGCCGTAAGACAAACCAGCTTCGGCCGTGCTGCCATGCTGAATATTGCGGATCAAATTTCCTGTGCAAGTTGCCAATCTTCCACCCACATCAAAATTAGTGATTGAGATGCCAGTGCCTGCGCCATCAATAGAATTATTGGCAATCACCGCGCCCTGAAACGCAAACTCAACATAAAGTGAAACTTCCCCAGCGCGCGAGAGATTATTGCCAACAATCTGAGCATTGCTGCCCGAATTGTAACGGATGGAAGAGAAAGCCGTATCTGACACCCGGTTATTTGCGGTCATCACATTGCCGGCGAGATAGATGTTAATGCCATTTCCATTCTGGCCATTGCCGCCAGCATCGGCGCGCACGTGCGACACCCGGTTGTTGCACACGAGTGTTCCATCTTCTCCCGCCTCGCTGCGCCAAACCGCAATGCCATTATTGCCGATGTCAGAAACCACATTGCCATTAATTTCCAGGCCAACAGCATTGATCGCAAACAAGCCAAAATCACCGAGTTTAGAAAAGCGATTTCCGCGCACCACACCAGAGCAGTTTTCCAGTCGCAAGCCTGTAAACGGCGACCCCGAAAACGCACAATTCTGGATGCGCAAATTTGTTGCTCGCCGTGCAACCAGCAATCCACCATGTGCTAATTCATCCGTAGACGGAACAGTTTTACCTATAAAATTAATGCCAGAAACCGTAACGTCTTCAGCTGTGTCAATGATCAAGACCGGCCCGCCTGAAAGCGAAACCAATTTCGTGGCGCCTGGCACACCCTGCAAATTTACCGCCCCATTGATCTTCAATCCCGCCGTGGCAAAAGTTCCAGCCGGCAATTGCACCACCCCACCTTCTTCAATCGCTTTATCAATAGTGCCCTGTAAATTATTGATTTTACTTGCATTAACAGGCGTAGCAACAACCACCAAGGCGGCACCAGACAGCAGTGATCTTCGGGCAATATTCATATTGGCACACTCCGATTTTGAGGCTTGCAATAAGCTTGCCACCGCTATTTTTTCAAAACCAATTATCGCTTCTGGGCATAACCAAGGCGCGCTCTAAGTTGCTCCAAAACATCCAAGGCCGCTTGCGCAACAACAGTACCGGGCGGAAACACAGCCGCTGCCCCCATTTCTAAAAGCTTGGCCACATCACCGGGCGGAATAACGCCACCGACAACAATCAAAATATCATCACGCCCCACAGCATGCAGCGCCTGTTTCAATTCTGGCAAATGCGAAAGATGCCCCGCTGCCAATGACGAAAGCCCAACCACGTGCACATTATCTTTGGCAGCTTGAACCGCCACTTCCTGCGCAGTTGCAAACAGGTTTCCCACCGATACATCAAACCCAATATCGCCAAAGCCAGAGGCAATAACTTTCTGCCCGCGATCATGTCCATCCTGACCGATTTTTGCCACCAGCAAACCAGGCGCGCGACCATCCATTTCTGAAAAAGCCAAAGTCGCAAGCTGTGCTTCTTCAAACTTCGCATCATGCTTCTGCGCATCACGAAACACATTTTTAATCACCGAGGATTTAGCTGAATGCCTTCCCCAAACTTGCTCCAGAGCGAGCGACATCTCGCCAACGGTAGCGCCAGCACGAGCCGCCGCAACCGAGCCTGACAGCAAGTTTCCTTCACCGCTGCGCGCAATCTCGGTGAGACGTGCCAACTGCAAAGTTACATCCACTTTGCTGCGGTTGGCTTTCAATTGCTGCAGCTTTTCAATCTGCACCGCACGCACCGCAGAATTATCAACTTTCCGCACATCCAATGGCTGTTCGCCCTCAACTTGAAAACTATTCACACCCACTACAATTTGCGCAGCTGAATCAATGCGAGCCTGCGTCCGCGCCGCAGCTTCTTCAATGCGTTGCTTTGGTAAACCAGCCTCGATAGCCTTTGCCATGCCACCAAGTTTTTCAATCTCGGCCAAATGCACCCGCACCCGAGCAATCAAATCATCGGTGAGTTTTTCAACAAAATAAGACCCACCCCAAGGGTCCACCACATCGCAGGTGCCAGCCTCTTTTTGCAAAAAAATCTGAGTGTCTCGCGCAATGCGCGCTGAAAAATCTGTAGGCAAAGCCAGCGCTTCATCAAGTGAATTGGTGTGCAGAGATTGCGTGCCCCCTTGCGTGGCAGCCATGGCTTCAATCATGGTGCGGGTTACGTTGTTAAAAACATCTTGCGCCGCTAAACTCCAGCCACTGGTCTGGCAATGAGTGCGCAGCATAGAAGAGCGCGCATCTAATGGGTTAAACGCCGCCATCAGTTCCGCCCATAAAACCCGTGCAGCGCGAAGCTTGGCAATCTCCATAAAAAAATTCATACCAATGCCAAAGAAGAACGAAAGCCTGGGCGCAAAAGCATCAATATTCAAGCCAGCCGAAATACCAGCCTGCACATATTCAAGTCCATCAGCGAGTGTATAGGCCAGTTCCAAATCTGCCGAAGCGCCAGCTTCTTGTATGTGATAACCTGAAATTGAAATCGAATTAAATTTCGGCATATGCTCGGCCGTATATTTGAAAATATCAGACACGATGCGCATCGATTGAGCAGGCGGAAATATATATGTATTGCGAACCATAAATTCTTTCAGAATATCGTTCTGAATTGTGCCAGATAGTTGAGAGGGGGCCACGCCCTGTTCTTCCGCCGCCACAATATAAAGCGCCATGATAGGCAGCACCGCACCATTCATGGTCATTGAAACACTCATGGCATCAAGTGGAATGCCACTAAACAATTGGCGCATATCCAAAATGGAATCTACAGCCACTCCAGCCATGCCCACATCACCAGACACGCGAGGGTGATCAGAATCATAACCACGATGCGTGGCTAAATCAAAAGCAATCGAAAGGCCTTTTTGTCCTGCCGCCAAATTGCGTTTGTAAAACGCATTCGAATCTTCCGCCGTTGAAAACCCGGCATATTGCCTGATGGTCCATGCTTGCGCTGTATACATCGATGCATATGGCCCACGCCGGTAAGGTGCTTCCCCAGCCAAAGCATCAGGCACGTCGCGCGCTGCGTAGACATTTTCGATGTCGATACCTTCAGGCGTTTGCCGCGTCATGATTGAAAGTTCTCCCATGCCGTATCGCAATATTGCCACGTCAAATGTTCCACATATCCAGCGCCCGCTGCGGCATCTGCAACTTCCCCCAAATGCGCTTCATGCAGCAAAATATTTTGAATGTTGCGCACCATGCGCCGTTCAAAATCACCCGACGAATTGAATGGCAGAATTGCAATTGAATCCGCTCCTCCAAGTCCAGCCCCAAAACAGGCCGCCACACAAGTCAGCATATAATGCTCATGATCATCGCCAGAAGGTGCTGCCACAACACCATGCAGATTTAAAACGGCACCAGGAAAAACCCTCCCCCACAAAATCCGCATCGCGCGAAATTTGGCAAGCGTTGCAAACATGTTGTGATCAGCGTGAAGTCGCAACGAGACGCCAGTCCTGAGCTTTGACAGGTGAACACAAGCGCTTAGAACATCGCTCAGCTCATGCCCACGGGCTTCAAAAAATGGCCCAACGAACCCAAGCGCTGCCAACTCGTCAGCTAAAGCCACAGTGCTTACGGCAAAACTAATATTCAGCCGTGCCGGGTCAATCGGTGTTTGCCCAATCAAGTCCTTCAGTGCCTGGGCGCCAGCATCGCCCGCTTCGTTGCGGATGCTGAAGCTGTGTAAAGGCAATGCTCTCAGAGCCTCGACGCTTTCAAGCGTCGTCAAAACCAAACCATCAGCGCCGCCAGAAAGCTCAGCCTTGGCAATTTCCGCATCAGCATTATCCAAAACGCCAAAAATTTTCCACGGTCCACGTGTCGCTCGTAGAGCACGTGGCCCGGCTTCACTTTGAAATATAATTTTTGGTTCAGCTTGCATCTGCAATTTTGTCATTCATTTACGTGAAGCAATGATTTAAAGCAGTTTTCACAACAAGCAATAAGAGGGTTCACCATGGCTGATAACACAATATTTTTGGGTAAAAGCGATCAGCCGCAAGTGCTCTATCTGCCATTGGCCAATCGCCATGGATTGGTAACCGGAGCCACCGGCACTGGTAAGACCGTAACGCTGCAAATCATGGCCGAAGCCTTTTCCCACATGGGTGTTCCGGTTTTTGCGGCTGACATTAAAGGTGATCTTTCAGGCATTTCACAAAAAGGCACAGATCTCGATTTCTTGGTGGAGCGTGCCAAGCTGGTTGGCCTAAAGCCATACGAGCATGAAGCTTTCCCGACGATTTTCTGGGATGTGTTCGGCGAACAAGGCCACCCCATCCGCACCACAGTCACCGAAATGGGACCGCTCCTGTTGTCACGCCTCATGGGCCTCAGCAATGCGCAAGAGGGAGCGCTCAACATTGCATTTAAGATTGCCGATCAAGAAGGGCTTGCACTTCTCGATCTCAAAGATCTCCGAGCTTTACTCAAGGACCTCGCAAATCGCGGCAAAGAAATCACCACTGAATATGGCAACGTCGCCGCACCAACGATCGGAGCCATACAGCGCCAACTGGTGGTGATTGAAGAGCAGGGTGGTGATAAATTCTTCGGCGAACCAGCCCTCGACATCAAAGATTTTATGCGCACCACGCGCGATGGCAAAGGCTATATAAACATCATCGCTGCCGATAGGCTGGTGTCATCACCAGAACTCTACGCCACGTTCCTGCTCTGGCTCATGTCTGAATTATTTCAAGAACTGCCAGAAGTGGGTGATCTCGATAAGCCCAAGTTGGTGTTCTTTTTCGATGAAGCGCATTTGCTGTTCGCTGAAGCGCCCCCTGGCCTTCTGCAAAAAGTAGAGCAGACCGTAAAGCTCATCCGCTCAAAAGGTGTAGGCATTTATTTCGTCACGCAGAATCCTTTGGATATTCCCGATAGTATTTTGTCGCAGCTCGGCAACCGCGTACAACATGCTTTGCGTGCCTATACTCCGCGCGATCAGAAGGCGGTGAAAGTGGCAGCAACCACCTTCCGCCCCAATCCGAAATTCAACACTGAAACCGCCATCACTGAATTGGCTAAAGGCGAAGCGCTGGTATCCGTGCTTGATCTGAAAGGTGTTCCCACCATGGTCGAGCGCACATTCATCAGGCCACCATCAAGCCAGCTAGGCCCGGTCACACCAGCTCAACGCCAAGCAACCCGTGCGGACTCTCCCGTGGCCGGAAAATATGAAACTGCAATAGACCGCGAGTCGGCCTATGAAAAATTAAGCAAAAAAGCTGCCGCTAATGCCGAAGCACACCAACAAGCCGCCCAAGAAAAGGCCCAAGAAAGGGCCGAAGCCAAGGCCGCCAGAGCAGCACCTCGCGAACGTGAATCCGCAACAGATAAGTTTGTGAAAAATGTAGCAGGCTCGGTCGGCCGTCAACTGGGTTCCACCGTGGCCCGCTCCATCGGCAATGCCTTGGTGCGAGGCATTTTGGGCAGTTTAACCCGGCGCTAGCTCACCAAACTTCACGAAACTGTGCATCCTGTTGATTGGCCAAAACTGCGCCCGCGGACTATGGTTATTCAACAGGAGCACACCATGAAAAAATTACTTCTCGCCATAATTTTGGGCATCACTTCAAGTGCATCAGCTGCCAGCGCAAAAACTGAATCTGCCATTTTTGCGGGCGGATGTTTCTGGTGTGTTGAATCAGATTTTGACTCGGTCAAAGGCGTAACCGCAACCATCTCTGGTTATGCGGGCGGCACCATGAGCAACCCCACTTACAATAACCACGAGGGCAATCAGGAAGCCGTTAAAATCGAATTTGATCCCGCCATTGTATCTTATGTGAAGCTCGTATCTTATTTTCTTCGCACCATTGATGTAACCGATTCTGGCGGCCAGTTCTGCGACCGTGGCGACTCATATGTCTCGGCAATATTTGCAAAAGGAGCAGAACAACAAGCCGCAGCCGAAAAGGCGTTATTAGATGCCGAGGCTTTGCTCGGCCAAAAAATTGCAACTCCCATAAAAGCCGCCACAAGCTTCACACCTGCTGAAGACTATCACCAAAATTATCACCTCGGACAAAACCGCGTGCTCACCAGATTCGGTTGGATCAAGCAAGAAGACGCTTACAAGCGTTATCGCCAAGGCTGCGGACGGGATGCACAAGTGAAAAAAATTTGGGGCAGTGCCGCTTATCTGAAAATCAATTAAATAATCTCGTCCTCATCCGGCAGCGCATGCACGGGCGCGCGCGCCTTGGAGCTCACGCGGGCCACATGAAACAATGCATCACCGCGATTGACAATCGGCAAATTGGTGCGCCCAATAATAATTCCGTCTTCCTCCGCAACCACCGCCACTTGCGAAGACCCCAGCGGATCAGAAATAACCCCCACTGGTTCATTAATCCCAACCCGGTCTCCGATGCGGCGCACTGAGTGTAAAATGCCGCCCTCTGGTGCGCGAAGCCAAGTGCTGGCGGACGAATGAACTGTAGCGGCATGTGGCATAATACGTGGTGCGGCATTGATCATCCCCAGCATTTTCATCACGCGCAACGTGCCCTTAACGCCGGCCTCGATTGCAACTTCATCAAACCGCAAAGCCTCGCCACCTTCATAAAGCAGAACCTTCACATCACGGTCTTTAGCACACTGGCGCAAACTGCCGTCGCGCAATTTCGAAGTGAGAATAACCGGTGGCGCAAAAGCCTCAGCCAGTTCCAACAAATCCTTATCGGCCGGAGCAATGCGGATCTGCGGCAGATTGGAGCGGTGCAAAGCTGCCGTATGAAAATCGATTCCAAATTGCGCGCGCAGCACAATTTCACTGAAGAACAAATCAGCCAGCAAACTGGCCAATGAACCGCGGTCCGAACCAGGAAAAGAACGATTAAGATCGCGCCTATCCGGCATATAACGTGAATGCGTTAGAAATCCGAAGCTATTCACAATCGGCACGGCCAAAAGTGTGCCTGATAAATTTTCAATTTCACGCGCGGCCAAAATCCGACGAATGATTTCCACTCCCAAAATTTCATCGCCATGCATCACGCCGGAAACAAAAAACACTGGCCCCGGTTTTGCGCCATGCACCACATGCACTGGCAAATTCAGCCGCGTGCTATTGGCCAGAACTGAAACTTCAAGTTCAATTGCTTCGCGCGTGCCAGCGGCAACGCGGGCATTGCCAATTTCAAAATGCGTCATCCACGCCCCCGCGTTTTAGTGCGCCAAGGCTTGGCATTCTTTTCAAGAAATTCGATCATGGCCTTGGCCACATCTTTGGTGGATGCTTTCTCAATGCCTTCAAGCCCCGGTGAAGAATTTACCTCCATCACCACTGGGCCACGTTTTGAGCGCAGCAAATCCACGCCTGCCACATTTAATCCCATGCTTTGCGCAGCTTTGAGTGCGGTGGATTTTTCCGCGGGCGTCAGCGCTGTCATGATGGCTGAACCACCGCGGTGCAGGTTCGAGCGAAACTCGCCCTTCGGCCCGGCGCGCTCCATGGCGGCAACAATTTTACGGCCTATAATAAATGCCCGCACATCGCGGCCTTCAGCTTCCCGCACAAATTCTTGCACCAGAATATTAATATCAGCGCCTCGAAACGCTTCGATCACAGATTTTGCCGAATTATGCGTTTCCCCCAACACCACACCAATACCTTGTGTGCCTTCCAGAAGTTTAATCACCACAGGCGCACCACCCACCAAATTTAATATCTCTTCAGTGCGGTTGGCTTCGTTGGCAAAGGCCGTAACCGGAAGTCCCACACCATCACGAGCTAAAATTTGCAGTGAGCGAAGCTTGTCGCGTGACCGTCCGATGGCAACTGATTCATTCAGCGGATAGACCCCCATCATTTCAAACTGCCGCAAAACAGCAAGGCCATAAAAAGTGTGAGACGCACCAATGCGCGGGATCACCGCATCAAACCCATCCAGCTTTTCGCCCAAATAGCGCAGCTCTGGCTTGCGTGACGTGATGTTCATGTAGCATTTCAAATAATCAATTGGCTGGATTTCATGGCCGCGCCCAACCGCCGTTTCCATAATACGCTGGTGCGAATAAAGTTTTGGATTGCGCGTGAGTAATGCGATTTTCATTTTGAAATTTTCTTTCGGCGCGAGAGTATAAACGAACGCGAGGGGTTCACAAGAAAGCGCCCCTTCAGCGCTTCACGCCCCAACAACATCGGCACGTCCATATCGGTTCGGTTTGTCAATGTTATTTCAGTTGCAAACTTGTGCGATCCAACTTCAACAATAGTCTCAATAATTGGACGTAATTCACTGTAACCATTGGAACTTTTGATACGCTTCAGGCCGACTAAAGCAACTTTGTGGCTTGCACCATCCAGTTGGAATGCGACGTATTTTCCTTCCACCCGAATATTCTCAGCATGCAGCGCAGCCGTGCGCGCACCCGTATCTATTTTGGCAATCAGCAACCCATTGCCAAACTCTGGTAAAATAATATCCTCGCGCCAGCCAATGAGCGGGAGGGGGTAGAGTGTGGGGCGAAAGGGTGGCATGAAGATTATGACATCAGAGTTGTTTTTTGAAATTTCAACTTATCATAAAAGTCGAAAAAGACTTCACATTTTTCATCTCGGCCAGATATTGCTATGTGTAGGGCAATGCTTGACATGTGTAAGAATATATCGTACATAATCACTATGATCAAGTCATTCGTCCACAAAGGATTGTCGGAGCTGTGGTCGAATGACAAAACATCAAAAATTGATAAGCGGTTTCACAGTCGCATTCTTGAACGCCTTGATGCTTTAGATTTATCGGTGCTGGCCGCAGATATGAATGTGCCTGGTTATGATTTCCATGTGCTGCGCGGGTTTAAACCAACTCGCTACACCATTCATGTGAATGGACCGTGGTGCATAACTTTTGAATTTATCGATAGTGATGCATGTCGCGTCGATTTTGAACAGTATCATTGAGGAGGCTAAACCATGAGTGAATTTGTTGCAGTGCGGAGCAAGAAACGTCCTCCAACCCATCCTGGCCAACTTTTAGCAAACTCAGTTCTGCCAGCAACGGGCAAATCGAAGGCAGAGTTTGCAAGGCTTTTGGGAATTTCGCGGCAATCACTTTATGATATTCTATCTGGCGATCAGCCAGTGTCGCCGACGACAGCGGTGAGGCTTGGAAAGTTGTGCGGGAATGGACCGCATCTTTGGTTGAACATGCAATCGGCTTATGATCTTTGGCAAGCGCAGCAAAGCGTCGATGTGTCAAAGATCCTAACGCTCGAGATCGCATAGCCACTGCAACGGAATTTCCGGGCCTGTGCGTCATAGAGTTAACTGAGGAGTGACCCCCATGAACCTATCTCGTCGCGCAATCATAATAGCTAGCGCTGCCGCTGCCGGGGTTATTGCAGTTTCAGCAAATGTTTTGAACAAACTCGGCGGCCCAGCGCGGCGCACATTATCTGCGGCTGAAAAAAACGCCTGTTCAATAACGGTTGCAGCCGTCGAAGGCCCATATTGGGTTTCCGGCATGCCAGAAGTAAAGGATGGTAATACCAATTTCACCAAGCTCGAAGGCTCTCCCATTGAAATCACCGGCTGCGTTTATGATGGTCTCGATGCCTCGAAGCCGCTTGCCAACGCGGAGGTTGAAATTTGGCACGCCGATAATTCTGGCAACTACCATCCCAATGGCAACGGCCAAAGCACGAATTACAAGACTGAAGAATTGGCATTGCGTGGGCATGTAAAAACCGATGCAACTGGCGCTTACCGCATTGCCACAATTTCCCCGGGGGAATATTCAGGTCGCGTCCGTCATTATCATTTCAAAATCAGAGCTACTGGAAAATCAGTATTGACCACGCAATTGATTTTCCCCGCCCGCCAAGGCGATACACTCACATTTGATACCGATGATATTGCTGAAGGCTTGCCCAACTGTCAGCAATTGGTGTTGGATGAATCCACCAGTCCAGCCAAGCGCCAGTTTCGATTTTAGACTTTAAAATTTTGTAATCACACTAATGCCCTTGGCCGCAAAACTGTCCATCGCGGCCAAGGTGGCTGGCGCATCTGCTAAAGCAATTCGCGCCCCAATGAGTTTTTGTGGTCGCAAAGTGCCTGCCTCAATCATGCTCATCATATCGCGGTAACGAAACGCCTGCATTCCGTGGCTGCCCCGAATTTCCAGCTCGTGTGAGATGACACGTGCCATCGGCAGCCTTGCATTGGCATCTTCGCCCAGCATCAGCCCCACTTGAATGTGCCGTCCGCGTTTGCGCAAATTGAGGATAGAGTTAGTGCTGGTTTGAGAATGCCCCAAAGCATCAATCGAAAGATGTGCGCCACCGCCCGTCACATCGCGCACCGCCGCAACCACGTCCATCTTCGAACCATTGATGAGAACTGCAGCTCCCATCTCGCGGGCCAATTCTAATTTATCGTCGGTCAAATCCACCGCAATCACCCGAGCACCAAGTGCCGCCGCAATCATGATGGCTGATAATCCGACCCCACCACAACCATGTACACAAACCCATTCTCCCGGTGCCGCCCGGCCTTGGTCAACCACCGCGCGGAATGATGTGATAAACCGACAGCCCAAACTTGCAGCAGTTTCAAAACCCATGCTCTCTGGCAAGCGCACAAGATTTCCGTCTGCATAGTCCAGCGCCACATATTGCGCAAATGAACCCCATGCGGTAAAGCCCGGTTGAAATTGATTGTCGCAAATATGCTGGTGCCCCGAAGCGCATTCACCGCAATGCCCGCAGCCCGCAACAAATGGCACAGTTATCCGGTCGCCCTTTTTCCAGTTGCGAACATCTCGCCCGGTAGCAACAACAACTCCAGCAAGTTCATGCCCCGGCACATGCGGCAGTTTTACATCAGAGTCATGTCCCATCCAGCCATGCCAATCACTGCGGCAAACCCCAGAAGCCTCAACCTGCACCACAACCCCAGTTGGCGAAGGCGTTGGATCAGGCAGCGTTGCAATCACCGGCAGCTGCTGAAAATGTTCAAAGTAAACTGCGCGCATGTTTATTGCTCTCCGTTCGATCAAGCATAAACTAGCCATGACAGCATTGCAGCGAAAGTGCATAGAAAATGTTTGAATGTTTTCGGTTTAGAAAGCCACGTTCAGTGTGGCCCTAATGCTGGCTGCACTTTTTCCATGCAAACCAAGCCCAATCAGTTCGCCTTCCAATCCAAGGTCAAAGCCGTGACCACTGGAATATGTGCTGCCTAAACCTAAACGCTGGGTCCAGCGGTCTGCACTGGAGTTGAAGGCTGATTGTCCATCAGAGAAACGATAATCTGTATGGCTGCTAATAAATGGCGTGATGGAAGCGCCATCATCCAAAGTGAACCGGTGCGAAATCTTGGTGCCAGAGGAAATAATACCATAATTAAAAGCATTGGCCGCATGAGCGACGAGCAAACTATCCATATACCCATCTTGGTCTTCCCATGTCCCGGTGCCGCGCAGGGAAGATTCAATGTCCAGCCCTCGCCAAGTGAAACCATGGGTGAGACTGGCGGAAACAATCATACGCGATGCTTCGAACGCTCCAGCAGCAGCGCCAACATTACCGTCATAAGAAAGCCAACTGTGCAGTGCATGGCCATCAAAACGGATAGCATCTGTGAGGCGCCAGCCGAGATAGCCGCCTAAAGTCAATCCAGTGGCGTCAAAACTGTCGCCAAGATTTGTTTCAGAGTTAAATTTTTCATAACCCGACACAACACCAAGAATGAGATTTTCGCTGAGCCGCGCAGAGGCACCAGCCATGCCATTAACCTGCGAACCGTCGCGTTCCATAGCGCCCATATCAACTTTCCAGCCAGTGTAACGCATATCAGCCCAGAAGCGCCATATGCTGTCAGTGAGGAGCTGTGGGGGCAGGGCCGCGGTTGGTTCAATCACTTTGTCTTCCAACTTCATCCCTGGCGCAATCACCACATGGGCACCATTTTGTGAACCGCCAAACAAAATTAGGCCATCGCCAAACGAAGCCTTAATGGCATTTTCCAAAGTCAAAGTCATAATAGTCGAGCTCGTCTGCGCCATGTGTTGGGTGGTGCTATCTTGAGCGCTATGCAGCTTGGCGCTTGCAACACTGTTCCCATCGTCCTTTGGATCGGTTGCAGCTAATGCAGTAAAACTTACAGGTTCAGAATCGCTGCCGGAAAAATTGGCATCACCTTGGTAATGCGCTGTGAGACTATAAACTCCAGGCAAAGATGGTTGGAAATTGAATATCGATCCGACAGCCACAACGCCAACTTCGCGAGCATTCGCGCTGATGATAAGAGATCCAGTAATTGTCCTCTCTGATGGAGCGGCGGCCATAACACTTATAGCAAATGGTGCAAGTCCACCCACCTCTCCGGTCATTGGGGCATCTTCGAATTTGACCGAAGTTACAACTTGCTGCACGTCTGCATATGCTGGTGCAACCACCGTCATCACAAAAACCAGCATCGCAAACTTGCGAAAAATGCCTCTGAAAAAAGTCATCGCCGCCCACACAATCAAAAGGTGCTGCCCGCCCAAGCGGTTCACTCACTCTTTGATTGTTAAAACATCAGGTATTCAGGGCGCAGTCAACTGAAACTTAAGGTTTTGTTAAGATGTGGAGGTTTTCCACACCTTACAAAACAAAAACCCCCGCTTGCGCGAGGGAATCTGTTCAGGTCATTGGTTGGTTGCGATTTTAGGCCTTGGCGTGCATCATTTCCACGTATTCCCAGTTTACCAAGCTATCAACAAAAGCCTCAAGATACTTCTGCCGCGCATTGCGATAATCAATGTAATAGCTGTGCTCCCACACATCGCAACCGAGAATAGGCGATGCGCCATGCATCAATGGGTTTTCGCCATTTGGTGTTTTCATAATAACAAGTTTTCCGCCTTTAACGGCAATCCAGCACCAGCCAGAACCAAATTGCGTCAAACCGGCCTGCACAAAGTCTGTACGCATTTTATCAAAGCCGCCAAGATCAGCATCAACAGCCGCTTGCAGTTTTGCCGGCAGTGACTTGCCGCCGCCATTTGGCTTCATCCAATTCCAGAAATGCGTGTGGTTATAATGTTGGCCCACATTGTTAATGAGGCCTTGGGCCTTATCAGCGAAGGCCACTTTGCAGATATCATCGACCGAAGCAGAGGCCAAGGGCGAATCCTTCAGCAAGTTATTGCCATTGGTCACATAAGCCATGTGGTGCTTGTCGTGGTGAAACTCTAAAGTTTCTTTCGACATAAACGGACCCAATGCATCATAGGCATAGGGCAGTGCTGGAAGTTCAAGGGCCATCAGAGTTCTCCATTACGTGGTGGAGAACTCTCTAGTCCTTTGTGGCTGCGCTTGCAAGAAATCACATGCCGCGGATAACACCTTGGCAGATAATCATGATGACCAGACAAACAATCCAATAACCAGCATCAACCAGCCGCGCATAGTTGGACTTGCCGCTGAATGTATTTCCGGAATAAGCCAGCACCGTAAAAGCCAGTGTAGCTAGGATCACAGTACAAAGCGCGTTTGAATTTGCGGTGACACCCACAAACCAGCTCATGAGCAAAAGCCCAAGGCCTTGTGTTGCCATAGCCGCCATTGGCATTTTATCTGCGGTATTCATTTTCACCCCAGAACCTTCAGCCCATTTCACGCCGAAGAGTTTTGGCGAATACCAAAAATAGCCCAGCATAAATGACAGTACTGCCCCTGCCAAAACCGCAAGCCAGCTCACGCCTAAAGTAATTTCACCCATAAATAAATCCTCCCCATAATATCCACCAAAGTCAAATTGTAATGTTGCGAACTAAAATCAAGCTTTAGCTAGCATCGCATTCATAGGCCCCCAATACATATCATGCCAACCTTTTTCCAAATGCGGTGTCGCAGCGTCAGGGTGACCAGCTTGGTCAAAACTCAACTTGGTGTTGGCACCATCTGCGATAAGTTCAAACCTAATGATTGAATATTTCCCTTCTGGCCAATCCCCAGCCCGCCATGCTTGCACCACCCGTTTGCCAGCAACAAGTTCAACATTGCGCACCTGAATTGCGCCGCCAAAAAGCGAAACTTCACCACCAACTTCCTTTGAAATCTTAGCTTCGCGACCGCCAGTCATGGTTTTGAATTTCTTTGAACTCAGCAAAATATCATAAACACCCCGAAGGAACTGAGCTTATTTTGACTCATGAAAACTTTGCAAATCCAGAAGTGCGAGACATGCACTTGCAGGGTTGGGGCGGCTGCACCGAGAAGTTGGATAAGTTGCTTGCGTAAGAGTATTGCTGCAATGCACAATTTTTATTGTGCAGTGCAACAATTTATGCTAGAGGCCGCGCTATCAACAAAAAGGAAACCCCAATATGCAAACTTTCAAACACGAATCTGAAGAAACTATCCGCGCCCGCGCCCATGGCTTTTGGGAAGCCGAAGGCAAGCCCGATGGCCGCGCCGAAATTCACTGGCAACGCGCCCTCGAAACTCCTGCCCAACCCATCATGACCGCCGCTAACTCCATCACCGATGTATCTTTGATTGATGGCATTGGCCCAAAATTCAGCAAGCTCTTGGCTCAAGCAGGCATCACAAGCTTGCAACACATTGCAGCACTCACAGCAGCTAAGCTGGCCAAACTCGATGCTGAATTGAACCTCAAAGGCCGCACAATCCGCGAAGAATGGATAGCACAAGCCAAAGAATTAATCGCCGGAAAAGCGCCCCGCGCCAAAACCGATCAAGAAAAAGCGAAAAAGAACTAATCCATCATTCTCAACCAATGGAACGGCGATTGCGCGGGCGAGTTCCGTAACAGCACCACAAGCAATCGTAAGTTTGAAGTTTTTTGGCACTCACCCTCGCAAGAGGGGAGTGCCTATTAACGCTGCACAGAATGTTGCAGATGCTAGCGCTACAATGCCGAAAGCAAGCCCGTAAACTGCAAACTTATTCCTGCTCAAAGCGCAAAGCGGCAAGGCTTGCGCGGCGTGCAATCCGATAAAATGCGCCACGCGCAAATCGCCTCCGGTGGTTGACCAGTGAAAAAATCCCAAGCCCGTGGCGTCAGAAAAATCGCCGCCAATCCAATGGCTTGTCTGGCTGGATAGATATGCCCCCGCCACTGTTCCCAAGGCGGCACCCAACCCAAGGCCAAGCCCAGCGGCCTCGATCATCACGCCGGATGCCCGCTGTTGCCAAGCCCGCCAGCCAATAAAGGCGCTCGTTGCTGTAAGTGAAATCGCTGCCAATCCCATCAGCGGATATAGAATGGCGCCTAGCGTATCTGAAACATTGAAATGCGAAGCCTCACCACGCGCAGCCCTGAAAATCATATAAGCCATCTCAAACCAGCCAGCCGCCACCAGTATGAAGGTCGCAACTTTCACACCGCGTGCCGGGCGCTGCAATAGCGAAATTGCCCAAGCCACCGTTATGCCGTGAACGATCAGCGCGAGAAAAAACTTCGCAGGCTTTTCCCACACACTCACGCCTGCAATAAGCCGGGCATCAAACAAGGGCAGGGCAAAACAAATTGCCATGCCAACCACCATCACAACGCATGACCAGCACAGCAGGGGCGAGCCACGCTGTGCCGATTTCAGAAAATTCACTACCGCAAAGTCTTGTCTCATGATTGAGCACTCACTTTACGAAACAAAAGCTGCGTGAGGTAAAATCCCACAAATCCAATTGGCCCAAACATGAAGGTGAGCGGCAACAGCACGATCAGCGCCAAGCGCGGCAGGCCCTCGTCCATCACCCGCTTTGCAATATGCGCACCGACAAAAAGGTCAAACGCCAAATAATGCACCCAACCCGCCATGGCCGCCCAATGATAGGTAAAAAGCCTTTGCACATTGGCCAAACTGTCAAACCCACCCTCAGTCTTGGCCCAGAAGAAAACCATCAAACACAAATAAGCCAATGAAAGCGCCAAAGGCCAGATTTGCCCGGCAACCACATCGCGCCAAAACACCCGCTTTAAAACCACACCCGCCACCAGCATCAGCCACCCAAGCAAGGCCACAAGATTGGCTATTTGAAACACCTGATCGGCTGTCATTAAAGCCTCCATCTTTACGATGTAAACATATAACGCCCGTTAACTTGGCATTGTCAACATTTATTTTGACGTTGTAAAGATGGGGCGAATATTGTAGTTTTGAGCGATGGCAACCAAACCCTATCACCATGGCGATCTGCGCGAGCAACTCTTGCTTGCAGGTGAGCGGGCCTTGGCTGAAATGCCAGTGGAGCAGGTGTCACT
>JANOUE010000171.1:0-6729 GCA_031416755.1 Hyphomicrobiales bacterium | reverse complement strand
CTTCGAGGCCGCGTTCCGCGGCACCTCAGAATGAAGGTCTTTTGATTCCTTCATGCTGAGGTGCCGCGGAACGCGGCCTCGAAGCACCTTAAACCCGCTCCCCCACCAAATCATATTCCTCAGCTTCTACAATCTTCACCTTCACCATATCGCCTTGTTTTAAATCGGTGGCGCCGGGGATGAAGACGTTGCCGTCGATTTCTGGTGCGTCCCAAGGGCTTCTTGCGATGGCTTCATTGTTTTCATCATCGATCTCATCAATCAGCACATCGATCACGCGGCCCAGTCTGGCTTGTAATGCTGCTTCGGAAATCACCTGTTGGGTTTCCATGAATCTGGCGTAGCGTTCGGCTTTCACTTCATCTGGCACTTGTGGCAGCCCCAAGTCATTGGCTTTTGCGCCTGAGACAGGTTCATATTTAAAGCAACCCACGCGGTCCAATTTGGCTTGTTTCATCCAGTCCAATAAGAATTCGAAATCAGCATCGGTCTCGCCGGGGAAGCCCACGATGAAGGTGGAGCGGATTGCTATATCAGGGCAGATGCTGCGCCATTTGGCCAAGCGGTCCAAAACCTTTTCTTGGTTGGCGGGGCGGCGCATGGATTTTAGCACTGTTGGTGAGGCGTGTTGGAACGGGATATCCAGATAGGGCAGAATTTTGCCTTCGGCCATTAAGGGAATCACATCGTCCACATGCGGGTAGGGGTATACGTAATGCATGCGCACCCACGCACCCAGATCGCCCAGTTCCTTGGCCATATCATAAAATTTGGCGCGCACTTCGCGGCCTTTATATTTTGATTCGGCATATTTAATGTCCATGCCGTAAGCGGAGGTATCTTGGCTGATGACGAGCAATTCTTTGACGCCAGCTTTCACCAAGCGCTCGGCTTCATATAACACGGCAGCCATGGGGCGCGAGACCAGATCGCCTCTGATCGATGGAATGATACAGAAGGTGCAGCGGTTGTTGCAGCCTTCTGAGATTTTCAAATATGAATAATGGCGCGGTGTTAAATGTAAGCCTTGCGGTGGCACCAGATCATAACGCGGGTCATGTTTGGGCGGCAGCGCTTCGTGGACAGCGGCCACCACTTGCTCATATTGGTGTGGGCCCGTGATGGCGAGAACATTGGGGTGAGATTGGCGAATAGTATCTGCTTCAATGCCGTAACAGCCGGTTACAATCACCCGGCCATTTTTTTCCATGGCTTCACCAATAGCAGCCAGACTTTCAGCCTTGGCGGAATCGAGAAAGCCGCAGGTGTTCACAATCACCACATCGGCATCATCATAGCCGGGGGCGATTTTGTAGCCTTCGGCGCGCAGCTGGGTGAGGATGCGTTCGGAATCGACGAGGTTCTTCGGGCAGCCAAGCTGCACCAGACCAACTTTGGGGACATGAGCGTTCATGCGGTGGGCCTTTAGCGCAGATGTGCGTTGGGTGCAAATCGCTGCGACTTACCGCATTGCAGCCCTTGAGCTGCCAGAATTGACCACTATCATAGTTTCAACGAGGTGACGGATGGGCAAGATTTTCTGTGGGTTGGTTCTTGGTGCGGCGACACTTTGGAGTGACGCGGCTTTGCATTAAGATTTTACGCGGTCTCGCCATCGTTTCAAAGCGATCACGGCCCACACTGCCTCAACCACGCCAAAAGGCCATGCGCCCTGCAGGAAGCCATAAGTTGAGCCCAGTGCGCAAGCTATCGCAAACAGAAATACCATCCAGTGGCTGCGCTGTTCAAAGGTATAAGTGATGAGCATCATTGAAACGGCAAAAAGGCCGAAAAGCGTGAGAGTGTCCATGTTCAAAGCTGCGTTAGGATTGATTTTGCCAGGGTGATGATAGCCAGGCTTGCTAGTATTATGAGTACATATTTTCGAAATGTCGCTGGGTCTGCGCCTTTGAAACTTCGTGCGCCCAGCCATATGCCGGCTATCAATGCCGGTAAATATGCAATGGCACTTATAAATGTCTCGCGGGTGATTAATCCGTGTACGGACTGATTAACGAGGCCAATCACGTCGGTTGCTAAAAAGAATGCGATGACGGAAGCGCGACCCGCGATGCTTCCGGCTGGCGACGAGAAATAGAACAAGATTACAGGTGGTCCGCCGATGCCGAATGCGCCGTTGGCAAAGCCTGAAGCAGCGCCGACCGCTGTTGAAGCCACTGGCCCGGGCATGGATTTCAAAGCAAAGCCGCGCCAGAGCAAATAAGTGGCCGCGAGGACGAAAAGGCTCAAGGCTATTTGCATTGGTTCAGCTGGCACATTGGCGAGCAACCACACACCAAATGGTGTCGCAATGAGGCAGCCTAGAGTGAGGGGCCCTAGAGACTTCCAATGGATGTCTCGCCAGATGCTAGGCAGCAGGTGCAAGCTTGCGGCAACCTCCAACATGAAGATGGCGGGCACTATTTGGGCTGGCGAATAAAGCAAAGATAAGGCTGTGATGGAGAGAAGCGAAAAGCCAAAGCCAGAATAGCCACGCACAATGGCGGCGAGAAATATGATGAGGCAAGCGACGGCTATGAGCATTGTTTGGTCATAGCCTGTTTGTCTTGGAGTTTGGAAGGCCAGTTCGGCTATAGCTGTCACCCCAGCCGTGGCTGGGGTGACGAGTTGAAGTTGCTAATGTTTGAGCGGGAATCCTGCGGGCTGATCTGGCTCAATCAACCCAATCAACGCCCCGGTTGAATCAGTTACAACTGCTAGTTTTCCAACACCAGGGATGCGCACAGGTGAGCGCATCACTTCGCCGCCGGCATCAGCGGTGCTGGTTTCGGCTTTTTGCATGTCTTTGACTGAGAGATAGGTCATCCAGTGTGATGGGATGCCATCATAGTCTGGTGCCGTAAGCTCAAAGATGCCGCCTACGGGGTTACCGTCTTTTCGTGCGATCCAGTAGGCAGCACCATCGGGCAGGGGGGATGGCTCAAATTCCCACCCTAGGGTTCGGCCATAAAAAGCAAGTGCTGCTTCAGGCTCCCAGGTGTTGAGTTCGTGCCACCAATGTTTCTGCGGCATATTCATCATATTATTCTCCCCTCTTATTTGGAGTGTGATTGCAATATGTCGCCGTCCGATTCTGACAGTGGCTGGCGGTTGCGGCTTAGGTGTGGCTCAATTGCGGCAATCCTGCGAACTGCTCACACGTGACGGAGAGAATGGTTGCGGGCTTTCCGATTCTCTCTGTGACCAACCTTATTGGGAGATCTTGCACGGGATCACAGTCAAAAAAGCCAATAATTCCGAATCTTTAACGGCGATTTTGCAATTGCGAAGCAGTTGTTTGCACTGCAAAACGCTGATTAACTGAGTTTGCGCTACATTTGCTCGTTTCCTCTGAAATAATCATCATTTTACAGTTGACGTTAGGAGGGGAGGTAGGTATGACGCCCCTACTTCTGAAAGGCAGGCCGTTGGGGATACGTTCCTCAAAACGCTGACACGGTGGTAAAAGAGAAATAAATTCAAGGTCATGCTGCTCAAACCTGGCCGGTTTGGAAAGCCTCTGGTTTTGGCGCTACGGTGTTTCCGGACTGGAACATGGTAGTGCTCACATTCGTTTGATCCAGTCCAACAGTTTTTTAAAGGGTGATGGGCCGAATGCCTACTATCAACCAGTTGATCCGCAAGCCCCGTCTTGCGCCAACATACCGGAACAAAGTTCCGGCGATGCAAGCTTGCCCGCAAAAGCGTGGCGTTTGCACACGTGTTTACACAACTACGCCTAAGAAGCCTAACTCTGCGCTTCGTAAGGTTGCCAAGGTTCGTTTGACCAATGGTTTTGAAGTTGTGAGCTATATTCCAGGTGAAGGCCACAATCTTCAAGAGCACAGTGTTGTCATGATCCGTGGCGGCCGTGTGAAGGATTTGCCAGGCGTTCGCTACCACATCATCCGCGGTGTACTCGATACGCAAGGCCTTCCAAAGCGCCGTCAGCGTCGTTCGAAGTACGGCGCAAAGCGTCCAAAGTAAGCGCGGGAGAGAAGAGATATGTCACGTCGTCATCGCGCCGAGAAACGCGTTATCAATCCAGATCCTAAGTTTGGTGATCTGATCCTGTCGAAGTTCATGAATAACCTCATGAGAGAAGGCAAGAAATCTATTGCAGAAGGCATCGTTTACGGTGCTATGGAAATCGTTCAAACGAAATCCAAAGCTGATCCACTTGCATTGTTCCATTCCGCTTTGGACAATGTGGCTCCGGCCATCGAAGTGCGTTCGCGCCGCGTTGGTGGTGCAACATACCAAGTTCCAGTTGAAGTTCGTGCTGAGCGCCGTCAGGCATTGGCCATTCGCTGGATCATCAATGCAGCCCGTGGCCGCAATGAAAAAACAATGGTGGAACGTCTTTCCGCTGAATTGCTCGATGCTGGTAACAACCGTGGCACGGCAGTGAAGAAGCGCGAAGACACACATAAGATGGCCGAAGCGAACCGCGCATTCAGCCATTACCGCTGGTAAGAGATTTAGAGAATTATGGCACGCACTCACGAACTGGAAAATTATCGTAACTTCGGCATCATGGCTCACATTGATGCTGGAAAAACGACAGCCACTGAACGGATCCTGTATTATTCTGGCAAGACCCATAAGATTGGCGAAGTGCATGATGGCGCTGCGACCATGGATTTCATGGAGCAAGAACAAGAGCGTGGCATTACGATTACGTCTGCTGCCACAACGACCGTTTGGAACGGTATGCGTTTGAATATCATCGACACCCCAGGCCACGTGGACTTCACTATTGAAGTTGAACGCAGCTTGCGTGTGCTTGATGGCGCTGTTTGCGTTCTCGATTCAAACCAAGGTGTAGAACCACAGACTGAGACAGTTTGGCGCCAAGGCGACAAATATGCGGTTCCACGCATCGTGTTCTGCAACAAAATGGACAAGACTGGCGCTTCGTTTGAGCAGTGCCTGAAAGATATTAAAGAACGTCTGGGCGCCCGCGCTGTTCCTATTCAGTTGCCAATTGGTGCTGAAGCTACATTCATAGGCATTGTTGATTTGGTGCGCATGAAGGCCGTGGTTTGGGACAACGAAGAACTCGGTGCGACTTATCACGATGAAGAAATTCCAGCTGATATGTTGGATGCTGCCAAGCAAGCTCGCGCTGATATGATTGAAGCCTGTGCCGAACTTGATGATAAGGCAATGGAAGATTATCTCAACGGCATTGAGATGGACAATCCGACCATTAAGCGCCTTCTGCGTAAAGCGGTTTTGAACGCTTCGTTCTTCCCAGTGCTGTGTGGTTCCGCATTCAAGAACAAAGGTGTTCAACCCTTGCTCGATGCAGTTTGCGATTATCTGCCTTCACCTTTGGATCGCCCACCGATCAAGGGCATTGATGTGAAGACAGGTGGCGATACTGTTCGCATTTCCTCCGACACTGAGCCCCTTGCTCTGCTCGCATTCAAGTTGATGGATGACCAATATGGCATTCTCACTTTCTGCCGCATCTATTCTGGCATTCTCACCAAGGGCACATCGCTCCTGAACTCGACCCGCGACAAGACTGAGCGCGTTGGCCGCATGGTTTTGATGCATGCTAACAACCGCGAAGAAATTGCCGAAGCCCACGCAGGCGACATTGTTGCCCTCGTTGGTTTGAAAGATACCCGCACTGGCGACACGCTGTGCGATGCGTCTAAGCCAGTGATTCTCGAAAAGATGGAATTTCCTGAGCCGGTTATCGAAATGAAGGTTGAACCAAAGACTAAGGTTGACCAAGAAAAGATGGCAGTGGCCTTGTATAAGCTTGCTGCTGAAGATCCATCTTTCCGCGTTTCAACTGACTCTGAATCAGGCGAAACAATTATTAAGGGCATGGGCGAACTTCATCTTGATATTAAGGTGGACATTCTCAAGCGCACTCACAAAGTTGAAGTTGTAGTTGGTGCTCCGCAGGTTGCGTATCGTGAAGCGATTACGCGTAAGATCACCAAGGACTACACACACAAGAAGCAAACTGGTGGTACTGGTCAGTTTGCGCGCGTAATTCTCGAAATTGAACCCGCTGAAAAGGGTGCAGGCAACTCATTTGAAGCCCGCATCGTTGGTGGCTCGGTTCCGAAAGAATATATCCCAGGCGTTGAAAAGGGCCTCAATTCAGTTCTCAACAGCGGGCCTTTAATCGGCTTTCCGGTGGTTGATATGAAAGTTGCATTGATTGACGGCGCTTATCACGACGTTGACTCCTCGGCAATTGCCTTTGAAATCGCCACACGTGCTGCAATGCGCGAAGCTTTCGAAACTGCGGGTGCAGTTTTGCTTGAACCAATTATGAAAGTCGAAGTGACTGCTCCAGATGAATATCTGGGTGGTGTGATCGGCGATCTTAACTCACGTCGTGGCCAAATTTTGGGTACATCGACACGTGGTAACGCACAGATTGTGAACTCCATGGTGCCGCTTGCCAACATGTTTGGTTACATCAACAACTTGCGCTCAATGAGCCAAGGACGTGCGTCCTATACTATGCAGTTCGATCACTATGAGCAGGTTCCAACTGCGGTAGCTGACGAAGTGAAAAAGAAATACTCGTAATCCAATTTTGTTCTGACCGACCCGTTTAAGGAGACCCGCCATGGCCAAAGAGAAATTTAACCGCGACAAGCCGCATTGCAACATCGGCACGATTGGTCACGTTGACCATGGTAAGACTTCGTTGACAGCTGCGATCACCAAGATTTTGGCTGAATCTGGCGGTGC
>JANOUE010000170.1:0-6899 GCA_031416755.1 Hyphomicrobiales bacterium | reverse complement strand
AGATATGCGACAGTGCCTGCCTGGTTGTGACGCAGCGATTGTTGTGTGCGAGGCGGACGAAAAGAAGGCGCCAGCGCTTCAGTTGATTCTCAAGCAGCTTGAAGCACTGCGCCTGCCGCATTTCATTTTTATCAACAAAGTAGACAAGTCCACGTCTCGCCCGCATGAGGCATTGTCTTGGTTGCAACCAGCCAGCAGCCTGCCATTGGTTATGCGCGAATTGCCCATCATGAAAGATGGTGCCATTACAGGCTACATCGATCTGGCCCTTGAACGGGCTTTCATTTACCGAAAAAATGCCGAGGCTGAGATTGTGGCCATTCCTGCTGATTTGAGCGCGGCTGAAAAAGAGGGTCACTTTGCGTTGCTCGAACGTTTGGCAGACCATGATGATGTGATCATGGAGCAATTGCTCAGCGACCAAGAACCAGCGCAGGACCGCGTGATGCAGGACCTCGCACGGGAGGCGGCCGAAGGACTGATCACGCCGGTGTTCTTCGGTGCTGCTGAATTTGGCAATGGTATAAGTCGCTTGTTGAAAGCGTTACGACACGAAGTTCCAGAAGTTACTCAGACAGTAACGCGATTGAATTTGAATCCGAGCAATGGTGCAACGGCTCTGGTGCTCAAAACATTCTTCACCGAACGTGGAGGCAAGATTTCCGTTGCACGCGTTCTCAGCGGCGAAATAGCAGATGGCTCGATTATGCAAGGTGGCAGCGGACAGGAAACTCGCGTGGCGGGTCTGGTTTCATTGTTGGGACAATCGCAAACGAAATTGACCAAGGCCTTGGCTGGCGACACAGTCGGGCTTAGCCGCCTTGAAAACATTGCAACGGCTGAGACAATTGGGACTGTTAAAGGCAGCACCAATCAGTTATTAGCGCGTGACAAAACCGCTGGTTTGTTTGGCAAGGCCATATCAGTGCATGACCGAAAAGATGAGGTAAAACTCACACAAGCCCTCTCTAAGCTTATCGAAGAAGACCCATCATTGTCCTTAATCCATGATAGTGGGACACATGAGTTGGTTCTCTGGGGCCAAGGTGAAATCCACTTGCGTGCAGCGCTTGAGCGGCTCAAAAATAAATTTGGTCTTGATGCTGCGACGAGCCAGCGCAAGATTGGCTACAAGGAGACTATTCGAAAGCCCATACAAATCCGCGGTCGGCATAAGAAACAATCCGGTGGGCATGGCCAATATGGCGACATCGTTATTGAGATTAAGCCACTGCCACGCGGCCAAGGGTTCGCCTTCAGTGACACGGTTGTCGGCGGTTCGGTGCCCAAGCAATATATACCGGCTGTTGAAAATGGCATCCGTGAGTGGCTGGTGCGCGGACCTTTGGGTTTCGAGGTCGTGGATTTCGCGGTCAATTTATCAGATGGCTCGTACCATGATGTGGATAGTTCCGAAATGGCTTTCAAGCTGGCGGCACGTTCTGCCATGGCTGAAGCCACACCAAATTGCCAACCTTTGCTTTTGGAACCCATTGTGAATTTAGGAATTCACACACCAAGCGACCACACTGCGCGCATCAACCAAATCATTACTGGCCATCGTGGTCAGGTTTTAGGTTATGACAACCGAGAAGACTGGGCGGGGTGGGACACTGTTAAAGCGCATATGCCCGAAGCAGAAATAGCCTCCCTGATTGTAGAACTGCGCTCGGCCACTTCAGGGGTAGGAACATTCACCTTCTCCTTCGATCATATGGCAGAACTGGCTGGTCGGGCCGCCGAGATGGTTCTGGCTGCACATAATGGTAAAGCGTAACTTTCGGCTAGTTCACTTCAATCATCACTGGCACATGGTCCGAGGGTTTGTCGTGGCCGCGCGTGTCTTTGAAGATCTGGGCTGATTGCAGCCTATCGGCTGCTTGCGGCGACAATAAAAGATGGTCAATGCGGATGCCGTTATTTTTGGCCCAAGCGCCAGCCTGATAATCCCAAAAGCTATATTCTGTAGAGGCTGGATGTAGCGCTCGAAACGATTCTGTGAGACCCAAGTTTAACAGCTTTCGAAACGCCGCGTGGGTTTCGGGTTTGAACAACGCATCACCCACCCAATTTTGTGGGTAGCGGGCGTCTTGCTCGGTTGGAATAACGTTATAATCTCCAGCTAAAACAAGTAGTTCTTCTTCTTTGAGGAGGTTTTTAGTGAAGTTCAACAAGCGCTCCATCCAAGCCAATTTATAATCATATTTTGGCCCAGGTGTTGGGTTGCCATTGGGCAAATAAATCGACGCAACATTGACAGCTAAATTGCCATCAATAGCCGTGCCCAGTATAAACCGCGCTTGTTCATCGCTGGTATCGCCGGGCAATCCGCGCCGGATATTTTCAATGGGCAGGCGCGAAAGCAGAGCCACGCCATTATAAGTTTTTTGGCCATGAACGTGGGCAGTATAGCCCATGTTGGAAAAATGCTCTGCTGGAAATGCGTGGTCTTCGCACTTCAATTCCTGCAAGCATAACACGTCTGGTTTTTCTTCTTCCAGCCACTGCGTCACCGAATCGAGATGGGCCTTGATGGAGTTCACATTCCAGGTGGCTATGCGCATGTTAAAGCGAAAAGCTGGTGCCGCAGCCGCAGGATGATTTGGCTTGTGGATTTTGAATGCGGAATGATTGGCCCATCAGGTCGTCGATGAAATCTAATGTGGAGCCGGCCATGAAGCCGAGCGAAGTGGCGTCTACGAGAACTTTGGCGCCATCGACCTCGAACGTAATGTCATCATTTTCGGGTTTGCTGTTCAACTCGAAATCATATTGAAAGCCTGAACAGCCTCCGCCATTCACGGCCACACGCAAAGCTGCTGCAGCGCCTTGCTTGTTGGCGATCTCGTGAATGCGCTTGGCGGCGCGTGGAGTGACTGTGAATGATGCTTGGGTCATGGTGAAGATGTTGTAGTTTAGCACAAAAAAGTCAATGGTTCAAATATGAGTCTCGATCTTGCCCCCTATGCCAGTCTAGCCGCCAAAAGCCGTGGACGCCTGGTTCCTGAAGCCGAAAGTCCACCGCGCAGCGCTTTTGCGCGTGACCGCGACCGGATTATTCACTCGTCGGCTTTCCGCCGCCTTAAACACAAAACCCAAGTTTTTGTGTTTCATGAGGGCGATCACTTTCGAACACGCCTCACCCATTCTATTGAGGTGGCGCAAATTGCCCGGTCCATAGCGCGGGCTTTGAAGCTTGATGAAGACCTCACTGAAGCCTTGGCCTTGGCGCATGATTTGGGCCACACGCCCTTTGGCCACGCAGGCGAGCGCGAACTTGATAAACTGATGCAGCCATTTGGCGGGTTTGATCATAACGCACAGTCACTTCGAATCGTCACTAAGCTTGAACACCGTTACGCTGCCTTTGATGGCTTGAATCTCACGTGGGAATCATTGGAAGGGTTGGTGAAGCACAATGGTCCGCTGATTGACGGGCAAGGCGTTGCATTGGGACATTATAAGGAGCAGGGGCTTCCTGCGGCCATTATTGAATATGCTGAAGTGCATGATTTGCGGCTTCACACATTTGCATCAGCCGAAGCGCAAGTGGCAGCTATTTCTGACGATATCGCTTATAATGCCCATGACATTGATGATGGCCTGCGAGCCAAGCTTTTCAATGTGATTGATCTTGGTGATATTCCTTTGGTGGGGCAAGCGTTGGGTGCGGTGTTGGCGGCCTATCCGGATTTGGAAACATCAAGGCTCATTCATGAAACGGTGCGGCGTGTAATTTCTGGCATGGTTGCAGATGTGCTTAGTCATGCCAATAAAACCGCGGCAAAAACCGCGGTTAAGAGCTGCGATGCGGTGCGGGCTTTGCACAAGCCGCTCATCACTTTCAGCGCGCAGATGCATGAGAATAATAAGGTGCTGCAAGGTTTCCTTTCGCAAAGCATGTATCGCCATCCACGGGTGTTAGAAATTATGGACCGAGCACAACGCGTTATCCGCGATCTGTTCAACGCATATATGAATGACGAAAAACTTCTTCCCGATGAATGGCGCGAAACTCATCCGCGTACGGATCAAAATCACTATGCTCGCCAGGTGTGTGATTTCATCGCTGGAATGACTGATCGCTATGCACTTGATCAACACAAGCGCATGTTTGACCTTGACCCGCTTTTCCGTTAGGGCAGGGCCATAATTCAAGGCGTTATAAATGAATCTGTTCGCGTATTTTCAAACTGTTGTGCTCAGCGCAATTGAAACTCTGGTTGCCGCGGGCAAACTGCCAGCGGGACTCGATCTTTCGCGCCTCGCATTTGAGCCCCCGCGCGATGCATCGCATGGCGATGTGGCCACCAATGCGGCTATGGTATTGGCAAAACCTTCAGGCATCAATCCGCGAGCTTTGGCTGATTTACTTTTGCCACTGTTGCTGCAAAATGAAGATGTTGCTTCGGCAGCAGTGGCTGGTCCTGGCTTCATCAATATCAAATTGAAAGATAGTTTCTGGCCTCGCATATTAACTGCGGCGCTGGCCAGCAAAGAGCAATATGGCTCCTCCACCTTGGGTGCCAATCAAAAAGTTAACGTGGAATATGTTTCGGCAAATCCAACTGGCCCTTTGCATGTGGGCCATTGCCGGGGTGCTATATTTGGTGATGCCTTGGCTTCTCTGCTCAAGTTTGCTGGTTATGACGTGACCAAAGAATATTATATGAATGATGCGGGCGGGCAAGTTGATGTTCTAGCAGCTTCAGCACTGCTGCGGTATCGCGAAGCATTGGGTGAGGACATTGGCGAAATTCCGGCGGGGCTCTACCCGGGGGATTATTTGAAGCCGGTTGGCCAAGCGCTGAAACAAGAGTTTGGTGCATCACTGCTTGAGAAGAATGATGCCTTAGCCATAGTCAAAGACCGATCAATTGCCATGATGATGGATTTGATCCGTGAAGATTTGGCTGCACTTGATATTAAGCAGGACGTTTTCTTCTCGGAAAAATCTCTGCAAACATCTGGTGCAGTGGCCCGCAGCATTGGCCAGCTGCGCGACGCTGGCCATGTGTATCAAGGCAGCTTGCCACCACCCAAAGGCGAAGTGCCAGACGATTGGGAAGACCGCGAACAGACTCTCTTTCGCGCCACAGACTTCGGTGACGATATCGACCGTGCACTTTTAAAGTCGGATGGCAGTTTCACTTATTTTGCTTCTGATGTTGCCTATAGTGCCGATAAAATTTCGCGTGGATTCAAGCAGCTCATTTATGTTTTGGGCGCTGATCACGGAGGTTACGTGAAGCGACTCCAGGCTTTGGGCAAGGCATTTGCTGGTGACACCGTGCAGGTTGATCCGATGTTGTGTCAACTTGTTAAGTTGTTCCGCAATGGCGAACCGGTGCGCATGTCCAAAAGAGCAGGGGAGTTTGTGACTTTGCGTGAGGTGGTCGATGAGGTGGGCCCAGACGTGGTTCGCTTCATGATGCTTTATCGCAAGAATGAAGCGCCAATGGATTTTGACTTTGCGAAGGTTTCAGAGCAGTCGCATGACAACCCGGTTTTTCATGTTCAATATGCTCACGCGCGGATTTGTTCGGTGCTGCGCAATGCCGCAACTGCTGGTTTTGATATTTCTGCGAACGCGGCTTTTGATTTCAATCTGTTAACAGATGCGGCAGAAAAAGCAGTTATTCGTAAAGTTTCTGAGTTTCCAAGGCAGGTGGAGGCCGCCGCCTTGGCTCATGAACCGCACAGAATATCCTTTTATCTCTATGAGTTAGCGAGCGAATTCAATTCTTTGTGGAATAAGGGCAAAGAGTCGCCGCAATTAAGGTTTATTTTAACCGATCAGGCTAACATTACGTTAACGCGGCTCGCTTTCCTGAAAGTGATTCGTTATAGTCTAGGCAATGGTCTTAGAATTCTCGGCGTCAGGCCCGTCGAGGAAATGTAAGAACGGACGATGTGAATATGGACCAAAACTCAACCAACGGAACGGACAAGCGCAATTGGCGTGAACGTCTTGGTATTGGGTCAAAGGAAATGCCCCGCATTTCTGAAGAATTCCAATCTGCACCAGCAGCGCCAAAAGCTGCTGTAACAGTGAGGCCTGCTCCGATGGCGCCTCGTGCTGCGCCAAAGCCAGCATATGCCGCACCAACGTTGCGACCATTATCGCAATCTACTGCACCAATGGATCAAGAGGCCTTTGCCAGCAAATTGAAATCACAGCGCGATGCTGCTGAAAAACTAGCTGAACAACGCGTTCAGGCCGCACGTCAGCGCGCTGAATCCGCAATCTTGGCTCCTAGTGCTGCGCCACCTGCAAGCGTTGCAGCAAAGCCGAAATTTAGTTTCGCCGAAGAGGCAGCCCGTGCACCAACTCCGCCGTTGCCGCCGCCGCCGGTTCAGCAACAGCGCGCTCCGGTCCTGCCACCTGCACGCCCGCAATTGGGCGGCGGTGTTCCACCGCGCGCAGCTGCTCCGCCGCGCGTAGCTGCTCCGCCTCGCGTAGCTGCTCCGCAATATCAGGCTCGCCAACCCATGGCGCCGCCGCCGACAAATTATCAGCCCACATATAATGCCAACCAAGGCTACCGCCCGATTGATCCGACAACTGGCTATCCTCCAGCACCGCAATACAATGCGGGGCAACCTTATGCGCCGCCGCCACCGCGTCAAAATTACGCTCCTCAACAGCCGCGCCTGCAAGTGCCAGCGCGCCAAGCTCAAGATTATGGTTATGGTTATGAAGGTGCGCGCGCTTCCCCTCGTTTGGGTGCTCCAAACACGGGTCGCGGTCCGGCGCTGCAGAATTATCAAGATCAAGCACAAGAACAAGCACAAGACGATATCTTTGAGCAAGCCCCAGTGCGTGGCGTGCGCCGTGCTACTGCTGGTGACTATCAGCAGGCATACCGCGAAGTTGAATCAGGCTATGAAGATGAAAT
>JANOUE010000169.1:0-5203 GCA_031416755.1 Hyphomicrobiales bacterium | reverse complement strand
GCTCACACCGGTGGCTCTCGTCGGGGCGTTTTCTGGATATCATCTGACGAAGTTGATGCCCGAAAAAATATTTTTTCGGTTTGTCGAAACCGCGTTATTCTTGCTGTCACTGAAGCTTCTTTATGACGGTATCAGCGGATTAACAAAAGTCTAACAAACCTCATGCGTTCCTAATACAATCGGCACAATGTTTTGCTTGTAAGATGCGCTGCACTGTTAATAGTGTTGTTCAACATGAAACTGAAATTCCACACGCTCGATGTTTTCACCACTCGTAAATTTGCGGGCAATCCGCTGGCTGTTGTTCTGGATGCAGATCACTTATCCGCCGAGCAAATGCAGATGATTACGAAAGAGTTCAATTTAAGCGAAACAACTTTTGTGATGAAGCCAGATCATCCAGCCAACACCGCCAAAATGCGCATCTTTTTTCCGGGCGGTGAAATGTCCTTCGCGGGACACCCCACTTTGGGCACAGCGGTGCTGCTGGCGGAGCTTCGCAATCTCACCGAAGTGCGCTTTGAACTTAAGGCCGGATTGACACCAGTTAAAATAGCAAAAGGTGGTGCTGGAGTGTTCACCGCTCCCGTTGTTCCATTTCATGTTGATGTGAAGCTGCCAAGCCTTGTGGACACAGCACGCGCACTTAATATTTTGCCAGAGGATATTGGCTTTGACGACCACAAAATTGCATTGCTTGAAGGTGGTCCTCGATATTTTTATGTGCCAGTGAAGTCCCGCGCCGTATTGGAAAAAAGCCAGTTGCGCGAACCTTATTGGTCGGCACTTATTCGCCCGCTGCATGGTGTTGATGCCGCTTACATTTACACGCGCGGCGGCGATGGTCCACATGCCAGTTACCGTGCCCGCATGTATGCACCATCAGGCGGGATCCCCGAAGATCCGGCCACCGGCTCAGCTACGGCACTTCTTGCGGCGCAATTGCTGACAGCGGAAAAACTTTCGGACGGCACTCACATCTGGAACCTGGAGCAGGGTTATGAAATGGGCCGCCCCTCGGATTTGCGCTTGGAAGCTGACGTGAACTCTGGCAAGCTTTCTGCTGTTCGCGTCGGCGGTTCTGCTGTGCGCATGATGTCGGGAGAATTAGAATTATGAGTCTCACCCAATCTCTTTTGATCATTCACCTTTTGTGCATCGCTTTCGGCATGGGCATCAGCCTTTCAAACATCGTTGGTTTTCGGGTTGCTAAAGGCCTGGGTGGCGACAAGGCATTAGGAATAGCTGCTCACCGAGAATCTCTTATCCCTTATGGCGATATTTTCTACGTGCTAATTATTGCAACGGGTCTTGGCTTGTGGGCGGCGAAATATAACATGCAAGTGCCGAGCCCATGGTTCCATGTGAAAATGGCGGCGGTGCTTGTTTGGTTCGGGGGCTATATATTAATGCGGCTGCGAATCCGCAAATTTCTAAGCAATCGCAACATGAGCCTTGTGCCAATGATAAAGACCTATGCGCATGTCATTCTAACGGCAGCAGTTGTGGCTGTCATTTGTGCTGTGATGGCGTTCTCTGCCTAATTACTCAACATTGAGAATGGCTTTGGCTTGGGCTGTCACATCAAGGCCCTCTTGCTCATTGCCGGCACCGCAAAGCTGCACTGCTTGGCTGCGCAAATCTGTTACTTCGGTTTTTTGATCTGAGTCGAGTTGCGCTGCCGCGAGTGCTGAATCAATCTTGGCAATATCATCCTGACAGGTGCCAGCAGATGCTGGTGCAGCAAGCGTGAGGAGGAGGGCCGTAGTGCTGAGAATCTTGATCATGTGAAATCCTATTGAATGTGCTGATACATGTGCCAGCTAAATTTGACCAAACTATGCCTGAGTCGCGGCCAAAGGTAAAATTGATGGTTAATGCCAGGTCAATCACTCAGGTTCAGACCTGCCTTCACCCAGCAACGACATGATTTCTGCGCCCAATTGCATATCCGGCACATGGCCGAATTTTTGCCTGCGCAGATTTCCGTTTCGGTCGATCAATAGCATGGTCGGAGTTCCTTCCATGCCGTAAATCTCCATGGTTTTCGGGATTGTCATTTTGGGCATTTGCGGTTTGTCTATGGCCACCGGAAAGCTGATCCGGTTTTCATGTAAGAAGGCCTTGAGTGAAACCGGCCCCATCGCATCATGATGTTCAAACACTGTGTGTAAACCGAGCACCGAAACTTCCGCCCCTTTAAACAGCGCATGAGCTTGACGAAGCTGCGGAATTAATTCTGACACGCAACCAGGGCACAGCATTTGGAAGGCCCCAGCAATAATGACTCGCCCACGCAAAGCCGCCAAGGAAAGCGGTGCAGCTGTATTCAGCCATTGGTCAACTTCCCATTCTGGCGCAGGACGATTCTCAATCATGGTAACGTGAAGCTTAGCGCTTCTGTACATACCTAGCAATTGTATGATCTCCAGTTGCAACAGATGGAAGGCTGCGCTAAGCACTTGCCATGTTCGAAAACTTGCCGCTGAAGTTAGACCTCCTCCTTCTTAGCTGCCCCTAAGGGCCGGCCGGGCATTTGCCTTGGCTCTTTGGGGAATACGGACATAAATCAAACCCAGCTAAGCAGAGACCCCAGATTATGATGATCAATCCCCACTCGAAATACCGGGCTTTTCCGCAAATTGAATTGCCGGACCGCAAATGGCCTTCAAAGCAAATTACCAAAGCGCCCATTTGGGCATCCGTGGATTTGCGCGATGGCAACCAATCGCTCATTGAACCCATGGGCCATGAGCGCAAATTGCGCATGTGGAATGCGCTGGTCGCCATGGGTTTCAAGGAAATCGAAATTGGCTTTCCATCCGCCAGCCAGACGGATTATGATTTCTGTCGTTTTCTGATCGACAATAATAAAATTCCAGCCGATGTCACCGTACAGGTGTTGGTGCAATGCCGCGAGGAATTGATCATCCGCACCTTTGAAGGCATTCGCGGGGCCAAATCAGCCATTGTGCATTTTTATAATTCCACATCAGAATTGCAGCGCCGCGTGGTGTTCAAACAGAACCGCGAAGGCATTAAGCAGATCGCCGTGAATGGCGCCAAGCTGATCAAGAAACTGGCTGAAGACAGCGGCATGGAAGATGCCATCCGTTTTCAGTATTCGCCCGAAAGCTTCACTGGCACGGAACTCGATTACGCTGTGGAAATTTGCGAAGCAGTGATGGATGAAATTCGCCCCACGCCCACAAAGCCCATCATTCTCAATTTGCCTTCAACAGTTGAAATGGCCACGCCCAACATTCATGCCGATCAGATTGAATGGTTCTGCCGCAATGTTAAAAGCCGCGACAGTATCATCATCTCGCTGCACCCGCATAATGATCGCGGGTCTGCCGTGGCCGCAACTGAGTTGGCTTTAATGGCGGGGGCTGACCGGGTTGAAGGCACTTTATTCGGCAATGGTGAGCGCACTGGCAATGTGGATTTGATCACCCTGGCCATGAACCTGTTCACGCAAGGCATTGCCCCCAACTTAGATATTTCCAATGTGAATGAACTCATTCGCATGGCCGAGTATTGCACGCAATTGCCCGTGCACCCGCGCCACCCTTATGCCGGGGAATTGGTGTTCACGGCTTTCAGCGGCTCGCATCAAGATGCCATTAACAAAGGTTTCAAGCACATGAAGGCTTCCAATCAGCCGCTGTGGGAAGTGCCATATTTGCCGATTGACCCGATGGATTTGGGCCGCAGTTATGAAGCCGTGGTGCGTATTAACAGCCAAAGCGGCAAGGGCGGCATAGCCTATATTATGGAAACCGAACACGGCATTGAATTGCCCAGACGCTTGCAGATTGAATTTTCCAAAGTGGTGCAGCAGATCGCTGATGGCGAAGGCGTTGAGGTTGAAGCCTCCAGACTCTGGGCCGCATTCGAAAGCGAATATCTCGAAGGCAATGGCAGTTATCAATTCGTGGAACACCACGCCACATCCGACCACGGCGACCAACCAATCATCGCCAAACTGCTGGTGGATGGCAAAGCCAAAACGATTAAGGGCCACGGCAATGGCCCGGTCGATGGGTTCGTTGATGCAATCCGCGCAGATAGCGGCATGAGTTTCGACGTGGCCGATTACCGCGAACACGCCATGGGGCATGGCGCCAACGCCGCAGCCATCGCCTATGTCGAATTGCGGCTCGCCGATGGCAGTTCGCTGTTTGGTGTGGGCATCGACAAGAACATCGTGGTGGCCAGTTTGAAGGCCGTGGTGAGCGGGGTTAATCGGGCGGGGAAGCGCTGATTTGAACGCTTCCTTGACATCTGTCGCCTGTCGCGCTACACAACGTCATGATCGGAACTGTCAAGCACAAAGCTCTGCGCCGTTTGTTTGAGCAGGGCGATGGCAAAGGCTTGCCGCCGGAAATGCTCAAGCGATTGAAACGCATGGTTTCAGCGCTGCACGCGACTGATGATCTGAAGCTACTGGAAACAGTGTCAGGCTGGCGGCTCCATCCGTTGAAAGGCGATCTGGCGGGATATTGGAGCTTGTCGGTCAGCGGCAATTGGAGATTGCTCTTCAAATGGCACAATGGCGTGGCCGAAGATGTTGATCTTGTGGACTATCATTGAATTGGAAGGAAGTGCAGATGTTTGATCCCATACACCCCGGCGAAATCTTGAAAGAAGACATTCTCGCCGACGCTGGTTTAACTGTGGCGCGGGCCGCTGAAATTCTCGGTGTTGGCCGCCCAGCACTCAGCGCAGTCCTCAATGGCCGCGCCAACCTGTCACCGGAGATGGCATTACGTTTTGAAAAAGCCTTCGGCATTTCGATGGAGCTGATGCTTAAAATACAATTGCAGTTCGACATCGCCAAAATGCGCAAAGGGGCCAAGGCGATTAAGGTGCAAAGGTTCAAGCGGGCGGCGTGAATTTAGTTCGGTGTGGGAATCGATAAGAACATCGTGGTGGCCAGTTTGAAGGCTGTGGTGAGCGGCGTAAACCGGGCGGGAAAAAAGCAAATACGCCCAAAGTAAAGTAGATATTGCCAATTTAATGGAGAAGATTTCCAAATGGATTTGGATGTAGATCTCGGTAGCCTAAATCTTGCAATGAAAGCGAACTGAAGCAATATTTTGGCGAGCAAGATTCCCCTCAAACTCATGGCAAATTAACAATGAAATTGAGCAGATTCATTGACAGGCGAAACGCAATTTCGCACTCTTTAAGTGCGGAT
>JANOUE010000168.1:0-20069 GCA_031416755.1 Hyphomicrobiales bacterium | reverse complement strand
TTATTCAAGATGCAAGCAATGATTTGATCCACTGCTTGTTTTGCCCCTTCGACGCGCGATGTGTGGCAGGTGTCTGCTGCGGCGTGAGGCAAGAGCAAAATGCGGGCGCCAAATTTTTTTGCCAATGGCAAATATGGGAGGAGCGGCCCGGATAATTTTCCTTCAGTTGATTTGAATAGGTCAGCGTCAATGGCAGCGTATCTTATGTGGCGCCGCTGCATTGCTTGGGCAAGGTCACTGGTATCAACGCATTCGCCGCGATCAAAATTCAACAGCATTGACCCTTCTGCCATTTTGCCCAGAACTTCAGCGTTGACGAGATTTTGGTTGGCGAATTTTCCGGTGGATGCTTCATGTGGGCCAAGGCCGGTGTGCACGCTCAGGATATTTGCATTCTCGGCTGCTTCGTGTGGTGTGCTTGCGTATATAAATCCTTCGGATTCGATCCATGACTTTTGTTTGGGGCGGGCGTAAATTCTGACGATGAGACCAAAGCTTCGCGCCAGAAGCGCAAGCTCACGACCGATATTTCCGTAGCCCAAAATAGCTATGATTTTGCCTTCCAGTTTTTCGGTTGGATAAGCGGCCAGATTTTTACCAGTATCAAAATTCCCTTCCGCACAAAGTTGGTGCAGTTTTTCGAACGGCAAATCAGGCAAAAAATGCAGTAGGGCTTTCATTGTCATTTGGGCAGTAGCCCGGCTGTTAAAGCTTGGTGTATTCATTAAGGGCGCAATGCCGCCGATGCCATTGCCGCCGCCCCAGCACTCTGCGCCCATGTTACCGGTGCCGGCACCAATGCGAACGCCACCAAGGGCAAACTTTGCTTTGGCCGGAATGAATGTGGCCGCTGCAATCACTGCATCATATTGGTCGTTTGAGGTTAAGTGCAGAATTTCATCAGCGGTGGAAAGCCGCGGCAGATAGAAGAAATGGATTTTATCGGGTTCAATTTTCTCATGCTCGTCAGCAGCGCCCACATGAAAAAAGCCACCCCCTTTTTCGATGTGTTGGCGCACTTCACTTGGGTCTGGTTTGCCATCTGCGCCGAATTTTAGCCCGATATGGTCGCAGATTAGAACTTTAAAAATCTTTGAATTTTCGGCCATGATGTCTCGCAAAGGGTGTGGGTTGCGAAACGATATGGTTTTGTTCAAGCAACTGCAAATGAGTTTTTAACCTTGCCAGAACTTGCGCTAGCTTGAATCTCTCCCCATCTTAATTGAAATGTGGTAGAGTTGCCCCACTGGAGAAAGCTATGGCCCGCGATACATCTAAAATCAAAACTGTCGAAAAGATTGATCCGGTTTGGGATCGCATCCAACGTGAAGCTGAAGACCTAGCGCGGGCTGAACCCGGGCTTGGTGGATTTGTATATTCTGCAGTTCTCGCTCATGAAAGTTTTGAAGATGCCTTGGCGCATCGTTTGGCCCAGCGCCTTGGGAATGCTGATCTGGGGGCTGATTCCGTGGTGAAAGCATTGCAGGATGCACTGCAAGCGGAACCTGAAATTGGATTTGCCGCGCGTGCTGATATGATTGCAACATTTGACCGCGATCCAGCTTGCCACCGCTATATTGATTCATTGCTGTATTTTAAAGGCTATCAAGCCTTGCAGACGCACCGCATGGCTCACCGCTTGTGGCTTTTGGGGCGTAAAGATTTTGCGTATTATTTGCAAAGTAGGTCTTCTATGATTTCCTCAGTGGACATTCATCCGGCTGCCAAAATCGGCAAGGGAATTATGATTGATCATGGCCATGATATTGTGATTGGCGAAACGACCGTGATCGAAGATAACGTGTCGATGATGCAAGGCGTCACACTTGGTGGCACCGGCAAAGAAATTGGCGATCGACACCCGAAAATTCGCCACGGGGTTTTGATTGGGGCAGGGGCTAAAATTCTCGGTAATATTGAAATTGGCCACTGCAGCCGCGTTGCTGCGTGCTCAGTGGTATTGCATGATGTGCCACCAAACCGCACTGTTGCTGGCGTTCCGGCGAAGATTGTGGGTTTTGCTGGATGTGAAGAGCCAGCGCGCGCAATGGATCATCAGGTGGAAAATGCCGAGCCTGTTGCGGGTGAAAGCGAATAGGGTTAGAGCTTTGGTAAATCCCTATTGGAGTTCATGCCTTGAAGCCTGAAGAAATTGCCAAGCTGACTGCGTATTTTCGTAAAGTCTTTAACAATCCTGCACTTGTTGTGAAAGCGCGCCCACAAAAGAAGGATTTTGCTGAGGTTTATTTGGGCGAAGAATTCTTAGGCCCAGTCTACCGTGATGAAGAAGACGGCGAACTTTCGTTCAATTTCTCGATGGCTATTCTCGATATTGATCTTGAGTAAGGCGGCATGACTTTACTTTGAAAAGTCGAACTGTGCGAGTTGACTTTTAGCTGGCTTCACGCTTGCATTCCTTAAACAGTGGTAAACTGTCTGTGCCAAAAGGGCACAGTGTGGGGAGTGCGTTGGTGTGGATGTGCAGCAGATTGCGTATCTTTTTGCGATTTTGACAGGTGTGGTGTCTTCTGGTCTCATTGGAAGTCTTTGGGCAGTGCTCAGCGATGAAGCGCCTGATTTCAAAATGCTGAATTTCGACGATTATTTGGCGCCCGTCAAGATTCCGGTGCTGTTGCTGAGTGGACCCACAACTACAATTATTAGTTCATTTTGGTGGATCATTGATCGGCCAATTGCGGGTGTTGCTATGCTGCTTGCCGGAATTGCTTGGAGCTTTTTTCAGGGTGTGTTTATCCTTACGCAAATCTTTGGTGTGACGTGAGGAAGATGCATGGCGATATACTCATTGGACGGTGTTCAGCCTGAACTGGCTTTAGAGAGCTGGGTTGCTCCTTCGGCTGATGTGATTGGTCGGGTGCGGTTGCTGCATATGGCGAGCATTTGGTTTGGGGCGGTGCTGCGCGGCGACACTGAGTGGATTAGCGTTGGCGACCATAGCAATGTGCAGGACAGTTGCGTTTTACACACTGACAAAGGTGCGCCGCTTACGATAGGTGCATATTGCACAATTGGTCACAAAGCCATTTTGCATGGCTGCGAAATTGGTGACAATAGTTTGGTGGGCATGGGCGCTATAATTCTCAACCATGCCAAAATTGGTCACAATTGTTTGATTGGGGCAGGCGCGCTGATTGCAGAGGGGAAGGTTATTCCAGATAATTCACTTGTAGTCGGTGCGCCGGGTAAAGTGATCCGTATATTGGATGATCTGGCAGCAGCTGGTTTGCGCAAATCGGCTGAAGGCTATGTCCGAAATTGGCAAAGGTTTAAAGCTGGCTTGGTCTGCCTTTAGCGTTATGCAACAAATCGCTGTTCATCTTGGCCACTATTGACCCAATTGATTACATGCATAATTGCCCAGTGCTCCTCCAACCCGCGAATGGGTTTTGGAAAACCAAAGGCTTCCAATTTGCTCCGGATAGCGTCGAACTCCGTTGGCGACATATCTAATGCTTCAGCAACTTCTGCACGTTTGAAGACCAGTCTCATGCGCTCTCTCTCCCAGAAAAGCTTGATTCTATAAAGTTAACTAGAACAAGCTTAAAATCACATTGTCAAGTGATTTTAGTGATTTTGTCGCGCGCGCAACATGTGCAGGACAACGCCTTTGACGACGACATTGTTGTCGGTAATCAAGTGGGGTTTTAGCAAAGCAGTGTCGCTGGTTGCGGCGAGCAATACTGGTGGTTGGAAAAGGCGAAACACTGTTTCAGCTTTGCTTTTTGTCCAATCGTAAATTTGAGCGCAGACAATATCCCCAGCGTGTGGAGTTTCATTAAGGGAGACCAACAGCACATCGCCGCTGCGGTAACCCAGTTCATCAAGAGCATTAATCTTCAGTGTCCAAGCATCGATATTTGGGCGTTCACTGCAAAGGGTGCGAATAGCAAGAGTTCGCGCATCTTCAGTTGCGAAAATATAGGGCATTGCTTCGTCTTCGGAAAAACCAGCAGTTGGGGGGAGTTGCACTTTACCCGGAACAAGGCCTGATGCATTTGCAATGCGTTGAATTGTATGCGCACGCAGAGCATGGCCGTCGCGGCCCTTGGTTAAAAATCGCGATAGTGTTGAGGGGTCAATACCGGCACGGTTAGCTAAATCAGTTTGGGTCCAGCCAGTTTTGGACAGTACTTTTTCAATGAATGCATGTTGATCTTGTGCCGCCGACATGGGCAATAGCTGTAACTTTTTGTTGGCTGTGGTCAAGTGCAAAAAAAAGTGGAGCCGACACTGGGTGGGACAGTGTCGGCTCCCAGGAAGCCCGGCAGCTAGGGGGATGGGGGACGCCAGCCGGGCGATGAGGGTCTCAAGTGGTCATTTGCTTTTCGTGCTCGCCAACACTTGCGTGGTGTTTTTTTGCAGGCTGACCCATTGTTTTGGATCCTGTTGCGATTGACGTTTGAGAAATTTATATGGTGTTTGGTCCCAACGCAAAATATCGTCGCGCCGGTTGTCGAGGATGAAATCACCATTGTCGCTCACAATAGTGAGAACCGCATGGCCTTCACTTTTTTCATCAAGCAAAACCGTGATTAACAATTGGTCAGCTGAAAATCCCATGCTTTGCAGATAGCGTTTCTTAAGCAGCACATAATCTTCGCAGTCACCGGCCGAAGTTGGATAGGTCCATTTTTCGGCTACGTGATATAATTCGATATCGCTTTTCGGTCTGATTTTGCCATTCACATAAGTGTTGACTTGATGGAGCATGTTCCAGTTTTCAGGCGACATGGCCAGTATGCCTGCATCTTTAAATTTCGATTTGCATTCGGCTTGGCCATGAGAGCAAAATTCGACGTACCCTACTGGTGGCAGAGATTTCCCGAAGGTGAGGGCATTGGTGGGTTTTGCTTTGACTGCAACACTGCCTGCGGAATCGCTGGCAACGGCTGAGGTGCAAAGTAGCGCTAAGCTGAGAAAGGCCACTCCTGCGGTCATTGAAAGTTTCATTTTGCCGTCCCATTTCATTTTTTATTATGGGATCAGCATACATGCGCCACATTTCAGCCACGTTCGTTTTGGTGCTACAAGTCTATGTAAATGCTGGGTAATTTGTTTTACGATTGTTAACCATGAGGGTTTTTTGGGGGGATTGAATAGGAGGGGTTGCGCTACACCAAATCGCCTGTTATTTACCCGCTTGCTTGCAAATTTAGCATGCGGTCATGGCGGAATTGGTAGACGCACTACCTTGAGGTGGTAACGGGGAAACTCGTGGAGGTTCGAGTCCTCTTGGCCGCACCAACCCTTTAAAATTAAGAAGGGTGGGCAGATTGTTAAGCATGTTGGGCTTTCAACATTGGGGGAGAGGCACATGAGTGAAGCTGATCATGTGACCGCGTTCCGCGATGAGTGGGGTGCACTCAACAGCAGTTTTATATCTGATATTCTTAAGTCGCTTGACGAGAAAGACGTAAAGTCTGCGCGCGGTTTTACGCGAGATTTGCATGCGGCTGATATGGCCGATTTGTTGCAGGCGATTGAACAGTTTCGCCGCGTTGATCTTATTGCGTTGCTCGGCAAAAACTTTGACGTTGAAGCACTTGCTGAACTTGACGAAGGGGTGCGCGATGATTTGATGGACGCGCTGCCTGCGGACGTGATCGCATCCGCAATTAAAAAATTAGACACAGATGATGCCCTTTATCTGATCGAAGATATGGAGCGGCACGAGCAAGTCGAAATCCTGTCCAAGGTTTCAAAACTTGACCGGGTGGCGCTGAGCAGGGCACTCGATTATCCAGACAATACTGCTGGCCGCTTGATGCAAACGGAATTTGTTTCGGTGCAGGAAGAGTGGACTGTGGGCAAAGTGATTGACCATATTCGTTCGGCCAAAGATGTGCCCGATAGTTTCGTTGAAATTTATGTGATTGATTCTGACGAGCATTTTAAAGGCGAAGTGCAACTGAGCAGTTTGCTGCGCAGTTCGCGTGATAAAAAGATTTCAGATATTCTAGATTCTGATGCCACCGTGTTCAGTGTAGTCGATGAACAAGATGATGTGGCTTATAAGTTTGAGCAATATAATTTGGTTTCAGCCGCGGTGATCGACACCAATGGTCGGCTTGTTGGCATGCTCATGGTGGATGATATTCTCGACGTTATCAAAGATGAAGCAGAAGAAGCCATCCTCCATTTGGGCGGTGTTGGTGGGCAGGAAGAAATTACCGGCTCGATAATAGAAACCACGCGCTCGCGTTTTCTGTGGTTGTTGGTGAATTTACTGACGGCGATCCTGGCCTCTTGGGTCATTTCATGGTTTGACGCCACAATTCAACAAATGGTGGCTCTGGCGGTGCTGATGCCAATTGTTGCTTCGATGGGTGGCAATGCCGGAACCCAGACGATGACTGTTGCTGTGCGGGCTTTGGCTACGCGCGAACTGGGTCCAGTGAATGCGGCAAAGGTTGTGTTTCGTGAATCTGCGGTTGGCATTATCAACGGCATGTTGTTTGCGATCATTATTGGGTTGTTTACTTGGTGGTGGTTTGGCCTTGGTTCGCTTGGTTTGGTGATTGCGGCTGCAATGGTGATTAATTTACTTGCAGCTGCATTGGCTGGCATCTTGGTGCCACTGGTTCTTGATCATTATGAAATTGATCCGGCGATTTCTTCTGCCGTGTTTTTGACTACTGTTACTGACGTGGTTGGCTTTTTTGCCTTTTTGGGATTGGCATCGATATGGCTCGCATGAAATTATCTCGTCGCAGCTTTTTGGCACTTGGCATTTTTTTGGTGCCGAATTTTGCGATTGCGCGCGATGCGAATTGGGCCAAGCCTTTTGACATTCAGGGTTTGCCAAATCTCAATCAAGTTGCACCAAATCTTTATCGTTCGGCGCAGCCGACAGCGGCAGGATTTGTGGCGGCAAAAACAAACTTGAATGTTCAAACCGTGATCAATCTGCGAGAGACTCAAACTGATGCAGATATTTTGGGTGAAACTTTGATTGAACCGCATTCTGTGCCGATGTATGCGATTTCGATAAAGAAAGACGATGTTATTGCTGCATTGAAACTGATCAAAGCAGGCGTAGCCAAGGGCCCGGTTCTGTTGCATTGCAAGCATGGGGCTGATCGGACCGGTGTTGTTATTGCGATGTACCGCATTCTGTACCAAGGCTGGAGTAAAAAGCAGGCCCTTGATGAGATGAAAAACGGTGGGTTCAACTTCCATTCTATATTTTTCAATATCCCGGCTTTTGTCATGAACGCCGATGTTGCAGCCTATAAACAGGCGCTTGCAATTGGCCCCTGAGGCCGCTAGAAGGCGGTTCATCCAATTCCCTCATTTTTAAGGAGTGTGCTTCCATGGCTCGCGTTACCATCGAAGACTGCATCGACAAATTGCCTAATCGCTTTGAGCTCGTGCTCTTGGCTTCTCACCGCGCCCGCAACATTGGCCAAGGCACGCCGATTACGGTGGACCGTGACAATGATAAGGATCCAGTGGTTTCTTTGCGTGAAATTGCTTCGCGCAACATCAACACTGATGATCTTCGTGAAGAATTTATCCACGCCATGCAAAAGCAGGTTGAAGTCGACGAACCAGAAGCGACCGAAGTACCATTGATTGGTCAATCCACTGAGCTTGCAGGCATGCATCGCCCTGGCGAAGAATCAGTTGATATGGAACAAATGACTGAAGAAGAATTGTTGCGCGGCCTCGAAGGCATGCCACCAGCTGAAAGCCCAGGCAGCCAACGCAATGGCTATTAGAGCGTTTTGACTTTTCATAAAAAAGTCTGAATCGCCGTTAGTTAATGTTGTCGATCAATTTTTCAGAACTTTGACGGTTCCGTCAAAGTTCGGATTAATCCGGTCAATCTTTTTAAAAAATTTAAAGACCGGGCCTAGCGCTCGGTTTTTTTTTGCTTAGAGTAGATTGCATGATGCGCCTATACGAGCTGGTGGAGCGGGTCACCAAATATGACCCTGAAGTGGATGAGGACCTGCTCAACCGCGCCTATATTTATGCCATGAAAGCCCATGGCAGCCAGACGCGCGCTTCTGGCGAAGCTTACTTTAATCATCCGGTCGAAGTTGCTGCTATTCTGGCTGAGATGAAGTTGGATACCGCAACTATTGTTGCAGCCCTATTGCACGATACTGTTGAAGATACTGAGGCTACGCAACAGGAAATTGTCGATAAGTTTGGGCCTGAAATTGCCTCGCTGGTGGATGGTCTCACCAAAATTGCCAAGCTTGATATGGTAACCAAGGAAGCTACTCAGGCTGAGAATTTGCGCAAACTGCTGGTGGCCATGTCTCGAGATGTGCGCGTGCTTTTGGTGAAACTTGCGGACCGACTTCATAATATGCGCACGCTGCATTATGTGAAGGCGGAGAAGCGCCAGCGCATTGCGCAAGAGACAATGGAAATTTATGCGCCTCTGGCGGGCCGCATGGGGATGCAGCTTATTCGAGATGAGATGGAGGATATTGCTTTTGGGGTGCTTAATCCTGAAGCGCAGGAAATTATCCTGCTACGTCTGGCGCGACTTCACACAGAGAGTGGAGATGTGCTGCGAGAAATTGAAGTTGCGCTAACTAAGGAATTGGCGGCCAATGGCTTGAAGGCTGAAGTTTCCGGTCGAGAAAAGCGGGCTTATTCGATCTGGCGCAAGATGGAGCGAAAGCAGCTTTCACTTGATCAGCTGTCGGATATTTTCGCATTTCGGGTCTTGGTAGAAACAATGGATGATTGTTATCGTTCATTGGGTGTCGTGCACCGGACATGGAAAGCCGTGCCGGGGCGTTTCAAAGATTACATCAGCAACCCCAAACAAAATGATTATCGCTCGCTGCACACCACTGTGATTGGCCCGCACACAATGCGAGTGGAGATGCAGATTCGCACACATATTATGCATGAAATTGCAGATCGTGGTGTTGCTGCTCACGCCCTTTACAAAGAAGTTGTGCAAGGCAAACCCGGAGAGACTGCTCCGGCAACTGAATCTAACGCCTATGTTTGGTTGCGGCATTTAATGGATGTGCTGCAGGAAGGCGACAGCCCCAAGGAATTTCTTGAGCACACCAAGCTTGAACTGTTTCATGATCAAGTGTTCTGTTTCACACCCAAGGGTCAACTCATCGCCTTGCCGCACAAGGCAACGCCAATTGATTTTGCTTACGCCGTTCACACTTCGGTTGGCGATAGTTGCGTGGGCAGCAAAATAAATGGCCGCCATGCGCCTTTGGTAACCCAGTTGAAGAATGGCGATGAAGTTGAAATCATTCGCTCTGAAGCGCAGGTGCCGCCACCCGCGTGGGAAGCAATTGCAGTTACCGGTAAAGCCAAGGCTGCCATCAGGCGGGCAACTGGTGCTGCCATTCGCAAGCAGTTTGCAGGGTTGGGTCGCGAAATTGTGGAAAAACTTTTGGAGCGCCATTCGCACCCGTTTGTGGAAAAGGAATTGATAAAAGCCGTGCCGCGGCTTGGCCATAAAAGTGTTGATGATGCTTTGGCTGCTGTCGGGCGTGGACAACTTTCTGCACTCGATGTTTTGAAAGCGCTGGGTCTTGCTGTCGATGAAAAAGAAGTGCGTGCCATGCGGCGCAAGGTTTCTGCGCGGAAGGCGGCAGGCGCTGGAAAATTCTCGCTGCCGGTGCGCGGTGCCGCGGCTAAATTGGCATTGAAGATTCATCTGGTTACTGGAGCAGTTCCGGGTGAGCGTATTGTTGGCATAACGATGCCTGGTGAAGGAATTACGATTTATCCGATTTTTGCCAATGCTTTGGAGCTGTTTGATCAAGAGCCAGAACGCTGGGTGGACTTGGCGTGGGGCGTTGCAGAAGAGGGGCAAAGGTTCCCAGCTCGAATTAATATTTCGCTGATCAATGAAGTGGGTGCTTTGGCACAGGCGGCGCAGGTGATCGGCGAAAATGGTGGCAACATCGATGAACTGCAATTGATCAAGCGCGAAGGGGTCCGGGATTTCTTTGATCTCACTGTGCTGCTTGAAGTGTTTGATAACCGCCACTTGAATGACATTATGAAAGCCTTAAAGAGCAAGCCATCGGTTAATTCAGTGTCACGGGTTACGGGGTAATGATGCTTTCGCATGAAGACGTTTTGAATGAATTTCGGGCCGCAGGGGCTTTGCTGGAAGGGCATTTTATTTTGTCCTCTGGTTTGCATTCGGCGCGCTATTTGCAATGTGCGCGGGTGTTGATGGATGCAAAGCGGGCAGATAGGCTTTGCGCTAGTTTGGCTGCTGCTGTTCGCGAGGGCAATCATGGCGCAATTGACCTCGTTGCTTCACCTGCCATGGGTGGCGTGGTGGTGGGTTATGAAATGGGCCGCCAGCTTGGCGTGCCTTCGATTTTCTTTGAGCGTGTTGAGGGCAAATTGGTGTTGCGACGTGGCTTCAATATTCCAAAAGGTGCCAACATATTAATGGTGGAAGATATCGTGACCACTGGACTTTCATCGCGCGAATGTATCGCAGGCATTGTTGAAGAGGGCGGCGTTTGCGTGGCTGCTGCTTGTTTGATTGATCGGTCTGGTGGAAAAGCTAATGTGGGTGTGCCGCTTTATGCTTTAGCTGCGCTGGAAATTCCGGCTTACGCTGCTGATGCACTGCCGCTGGAACTGGCATCAATGCCTGCCATAAAACCTGGCAGTCGGGGCATGAAGGCATGATCATTGGCATCGGCAATGACATGGTTGATATCAGGCGGATTGAAGAGACCCTGAACAGGTTTGGCACACGTTTTACAGACCGAATTTTTACAGAAATTGAAAAGAAGAAATCAGATCAACGGGCAATGCGTGCGGCCTCATATGCAAAGCGCTTTGCCGCCAAGGAAGCCTGTTCCAAGGCCTTGGGCACGGGCTTTCGGCGTGGGGTTTTTTGGAAAGACATGGGTGTGGTAAATGAAATGTCTGGCCGGCCCACACTGGTGTTGACGGGGGGTGCCAAAGCGCAGCTGGAGAGGCTCATTCCGGAAGGTAAAACTGCTAAAGTTCATCTCACCATCACTGACGATCACCCCTATGCGCAGGCAGTGGTAATTATCGAAGCAAATTGAAACTGTGACAGATAGGCAACAGTAGTATGCCTTGAACTTGGCACGATTGCTTCGCACATGTGGTAAACAGTATATGAACAAACAACTTTTTAAGCGCTGCCACGGCAGCGGGGAATTTAAATGAGCAAGAAAAATACAGGCATGGCTGCGGCCCGCAGTGCGGGCAGCAAACCAGAGGAAAGCATTTGGGACACGGCTAAGGTCATAGTCCAAGCGCTGTTGATTGCCTTTGTAGTACGCACATTTTTCTTTCAGCCATTCAACATTCCATCCTCTTCGATGTATCCTACATTGAAAATTGGCGATTATCTCTTTGTTTCAAAGCTTTCCTATGGATATGGAAAGTATTCGTTTAACTTTTCCATGGGTGGTTTTTCCGGTCCACCTTGGGTTACCTGTTGTTCATTTGTGGATTTTCCGGGTCGGAGAGTTTTGGCGGATACACCAAAGCGCGGTGATGTTGCAGTTTTCAAGTATCCGCAAGATTTGAGCATTGATTATATCAAGCGTGTAATTGGTTTGCCGGGGGATCAAATCCAGATGAAACAGGGTCAACTGTTCATCAATGGCGAGGCTGTGCCAAAGGTGAGAGTCGAGGACTACGTCGATTCCAGTTCTGAAAGTGGAATGGGGCCGGTGGTTGCGCAGTTTCAGGAAACTTTGCCAAATGGCGTGACCTACAAAGTGCTCGATTTTGGTGACACTTCGGTAGATTCGACCGAAGTTTATGTGGTGCCTGCTGACCATTATTTTGCGATGGGTGATAACCGCGACAATAGCCAAGATTCTCGCTATCTCAATAAGGTGGGCTTTGTTCCGATTGAAAATTTTGTGGGCCGTGCAGATGTGATCTTCTTTTCATTCGCGCCAGGTTCTTCCTTGAAAGAGCCATGGAAATGGCCTTTCCAGATTCGCTGGTCGCGCTTTTTCAACTGGATTTAGCTTAAGTTGCGGCGCAAGCTTCAAGATCTCCTCGGCTATCATTTTAATGACGCCGATTTGTGTGAACACGCGCTGACCCATGGCAGCCGCCAAGGCAAACGCGCTGATTACCAACGCCTGGAGTTTTTGGGTGACCGGGTTTTAAGTTTGGTGATTGCCGAGGATTTGTTTGCACGGTTCAGCTCTGAACAAGAGGGCCAATTGGCAGCGCGCCTCAGCCTTCTCGTGCGCGGCGAAACTTGTGCTTTGGTTGGGCAAAAACTGGGGCTCGAAGAGTTCATCATAGTTGGCGCCACGGAAAAGAAAAAGGGCGTTCACCGCATTGCCTCGGTGGTTGGCGATGTGGTTGAGGCCTTGATTGGCGCTATTTATTTAGATGGTGGGCTTGAGGCGGCGCGTAGTTTTATTCTTTCATGCTGGACTGAAATGTTGACGAAAGCTCCGGCGGATTTGAAAGATGCCAAAACTTTTGTGCAAGAATGGGCGCTGGCGCGGGCCCTGCCTTTGCCGCAATATGAAGTGACGGATCGATCTGGATTGGAACATGCACCAATTTTTACGATCTCATTGAAGGTGGGACCTTATGAAAATTCTTATGGCAGTGGAGCCTCAAAACAAGCAGCGGAAATGGCTGCCGCTGCAGCCTTTATATCGCGCGAGGCCTTGCGCTGAATGACTGAAGCAGTGACCACGCGGTGTGGATTTGTAGCCATTATTGGTGCGCCCAATGCTGGAAAATCGACACTGGTAAACAAGCTGGTGGGTTCTAAAATTTCGATCGTCAGCCACAAGGTGCAAACCACGCGGGCGCGGATTCGTGCGATTTATATGCATGAGCAATCTCAAGTGGTCTTAGTTGATACGCCGGGCATTTTTAAGCCTCGCCGCAAATTGGATGAGGCGATGGTGCAAAGCGCGTGGACTGGAGCCGGGGAGGCTGATGCGGTTGTGCTGCTGGTCGATGCACGGCGTGGGCTGGAGGATGAAGTTCAGAAAATTATTGATAGCTTCAAAGCGCAGAAGGCCAAAGTTATATTAGTTCTCAATAAGGTTGATTTGCTTGAGGCTGAAAAACTTCTGCCGCTGGCCCAGCAAATGGCTGAAGCTTATGAATTCACCGAAACTTTTATGGTGAGTGCTTTAAGTGGTTCTGGTGTTGCTAAGCTCGGTGAAAAATTGGCTGAAAAAATGCCAATTGGCCCTTGGCTTTATCCAGAAGATCAAACTGCTGATGTGCATTTGCGTTTCATTGCTTCAGAAATTACGCGCGAGAAAATTTATGAACGCTTGCATGATGAATTGCCTTATTCCTCCACAGTGGAAACTGAAGCGTGGGAAGAGCGCAAAGATGGATCGGTGAAAATTACCCAAGTGATATTTGTGGAGCGCGATAGCCAGAAGGCTATTGTACTTGGTAAAGGTGGTGCCCAGATTAAGCTGCTTGGGCAGTTGGCGCGCAAAGACATGGAAGAATCTTTTGATCGGCGTGTACATTTGTTTTTGTTCGTCAAAGTACGAGAGAATTGGGCCCAAGACCCAGAGCGCTTGCGCATGATGGGGCTTTCGAAGAGGTAGATATTCGTGGAATGGCGCGATGAAGGGATTGTTATTGGTGTGCGCGGCCACGGCGAAACCTCTGCTATTGCTGAAATTTTGACCGCTGAACACGGCCGCTGTTTGGGCATGGTGCGCGGTGGAAGATCTCGCCATATGCGGCCCGTGTTGCAGCCTGGCAATTTGGTGATGGTGACGTGGCGCGCAAGGCTTGAAGAGCATATGTGCATGTTCATGCTGGAACCATTGGCGCTGAAGGCAGGGTTTATCTTATCTTATCCTTTCAGACTGGCTGGGCTTTCAACTTTGATGGCGCTTGCTCAAATGCTGCCGGAGAGGGAGCCGCACCCAAGGCTTTATCATGCGGCGCATGTGGTTTTATCTGCGATCGAGGATGATGCAGTGTGGCCTGCTTTGTTGGTGCGCTGGGAAATGGGATTGCTGGATGAATTGGGTTTCGGATTGGACCTTGCCAAATGTGCTGCTACTGGCAGCATCGATCAGTTGCATTATGTATCCCCCCGAACGGGGCGTGCAGTGAGCCGCGAGGCTGGGCTGCCGTATCAAGACAAGCTGTTTTCATTGCCTGGTTTTTTGAGCGGCGAAGTTGCGTTTGTGGCGGGTGATGTGTTGGCAGGATTGAAGCTCACGGGGTATTTTCTAGAGCGCCACGTGTTTGGTCCTCGCGCTATTGCGATGCCTGCGGCACGGCAGTGGTTATTGGATGGTTTGATCGAAAGGGCGGCAGATTAATGTTGGACAGGCTTAATCATGTGGCGATAGCGGTGCCTGATTTGCGCGCGGCAGTTTTGCTCTATCGCAATAGTTTGCAAGCCATTGTGTCTGCGCCAATGGCGTTGCCTGAGCACGGTGTCACGGTGGCCTTTGTTGAACTGAGCAATACGAAAGTGGAATTGCTCGAACCTTTGGGAGAGGCCTCACCGATTGCAGCGTTTTTGGCGAAGAACGCATCAGGTGGTATTCACCATATCTGTTACGAGGTGGAAAATATTAAAGCCGCGCGCGATCATCTGGTTGCTGCTGGTGCGCGTATACTAGGCGATGGTGAACCAAAGGTTGGGGCTCATGGCAAGCCGGTGATATTTTTGCACCCCAAAGATTTTAACGGCACTTTGATTGAACTGGAACAAGTATGAACATCGGAAGTGCAATCGCAATTTATTTTGTAATTTGGTGGACGGTGCTGTTCACTGTGTTGCCGTTTGGCGTACGCAATGCCAATGAAGCCGGCGAGACAGTGCAACAAGGCAACGAAGCGGGCGCTCCGGTTGTACATGGCATGTTGCGCAAAATTTTGATTACGACAGTGATTTCGGCGGCTGTGTTTGCTGCGGTCTATTGGGCTTTGGTGAATAGGAATTTGTTGGGCGGATGAGGCCCTTCTACCTCACTCGCTTGGCCTCAATATCTGGCGCTTGCGGAAATCTCGATTTCAAATCTCGTTCCGTAACACTCATGTGATTTCTGGTATATTGTTCGGACGCATCGCGTAGCGGCTGGAAATCCCAAGGGAAATGCCCACCTTGTTTCATGGCCTCAAACATCATCAGGCGCGCTTGTTGGCTTTCTAAAACCTGCTGGTGGATTTTGGGAATGTCGAATTTCGCACCGACTTCCGCACGAAATTTATGGGCCAGCGGATGCGATGATAAATTGTGCAATTCATTTGGATCATCAACCAAGTTAAAAAGTTGGTCAGGATCAACGGGCGAATGGATGAATTTCCATGGCCCTCGGCGCAGCATGTAAAGTGGCGCTATGGCACCTTCAGCAAGATATTCGCCCCAAGCTGTTGCAGCAGGATTTTCAACGGCACCTTCGAGCAATGGCAGAAGCGAGCGGCCATCAATTGCACGCGCTAAGGTTTCGGTTCCGCCAATTGCTGAAATGGTCGGCATAATATCGGCCAATGACACTGGCTCTTTCACGCGGCGCGGTGTGTATGATTTTAGATTCCAAATGATCAGTGGAATATGGGCTGCTGGTTCCAAATATGACATTTTATACCAGAGGCCGCGCTCACCCAAAAAATCGCCGTGGTCAGATGTGAAAATTATTGTGGTGTTATCAAGCTGGCCAGTGGCTTCCAAGGTTGCAATGAGTTGGCCGAGCAAATCATCTACATAAGAAATGTTGGCATAATAGCCATGGCGGGCGGCGCGGATGTCAGCATGGCTTACGGTGTAATCAGCCATCGCCGACACATCATAAAGCCTTTGGCTATGGGCATCTAATTCGCCGCGCTCCATTTTGGGCACGGCGGGCAAATCAATGTCGTCGTCTTTGTATAGATCCCAGAATTTCTTGCGCGCCGCATAAGGATCATGCGGGTGGGTGAAACTTGCCATTAGAGCGAAGGGTTTTACGGATGAGAAACGCGCATAATCATAAAGTTTGCGCGTGGCTTGGAAAGCTACATCATCATCAAATTCCAATTGGTTGGAAATTTCGGCAATACCTGGCTGCAACACCGAAGTCATATTATGATACCACCAATCAATGCGCTCCTGCTTCAAGCGCCAATCTGGGGTCCAGCCGAAATCTGCTGGATAAATATCGGTGGTCAGGCGTTCCTCTAAGCCATGCAATTGATCGGGGCCGACAAAATGCATCTTACCTGACAGGCAAGTTTGATAACCCTGCAGGCGCAGATAATGCGCCCAGGTTGGAATGGCCGATGGAAATTCGGCGGCATTATCATAAACGCCTGTACGTGAGGGAAGTAGGCCATTCATAATTGTGGCCCGCGCTGGCGCACAGAGCGGACTGGTAGAATAGCAATTTTCAAACACCACGCCTTCGCGTGCCAAGCGGCTTAAGTTTGGCGTTTGCACCAGTTTGTGGCCATATGGCTCCAAGAATTGAGCCGCCAATTGATCAGCCATGACAAAGAGGATGTTGGGTTTACGGGTGGTTGCCACTATATTGCCTGTATGAAAACTCTGTTGCTGATTTTAATTCGGATTTATCAACTTACACTATCGTCCTTCATGGGGCGAGGGTGCCGATTTTTGCCAACTTGTTCAGAGTATGCGACAACGGCAATTGAAAAGCATGGCGCATGGCGCGGGAGCACTTTGGCACTGCGGCGGATTTCACGCTGCCACCCGTGGGGCGGTAGTGGGTTTGATCCGGTGCCAGAGCACACTTGTCACCACCCAAAAAAATAAGGCCAGAGCAGAGCTCTGGCCTCGAATTTCAATATTGCGTCGACTTAGAATGCGTAGTTGATGCCAAAGCGAACTTCGTGGTCATCATATGAATTTACATCGACATCGCAAGTTGCGGAGCAGCTCGTGCTGTAATAATTTGCACTGTTAAAGCGGGTAAAGAGATAATCAAGCTTTATGCGTACGCTATCAGTCACGGCGTGTTCAATGCCGCCACCAATTGTCCAGCCATAATGATTAGCTTTAATGTGATCTGGATCGGCTGAAATAATTCCGTCCAAGTCGCCTTGAGCCCAAGCACCGCCTGCTGTTGCGAAAATCAATGTATCATCAAGTGCGAAGCCGAGACGCGCACGAGCTGTTGCGATTTGATTGTGGCTAAAGGAGAAATCTGCCGCTGGACTTTCATTCGTGGCAATAATGCCGCTCATGCCCCAATCTGCTTCGAGACCAAATACAATGTTGTCCATCTGATGGTTGTAACCAGCCGTTAGGCCACCCTTGTAGCCGCATCCAGACATTTCCCAATCAGTTGGACCACCGTTGTCGGTCAATGTTCCATCAATGCAGGTTGCGCCAATCCAGCCGCCAACATAACCACCGGTCCAATCATAGCTGGCAGGGCGAAGCTGTTCCACTGGTGGTGGCGGCGGATCAAGATCGGCAGCCAGAACTGTTGCTGCTGGCATCAGAGATGCTGCGACGAAGGCGAGAAGGAAGAGATGCTTTTTCATTACGATATACCCATTTACTGTTATCACTGAAGATGGGTCGATGATGAAGCGTTAAGGTTAATGTGAGGTTCACAAAAAATTAACAAAATCTTAACGCGAGACGAACCGTCTTGACCTTCGTGCCAATGCGCGGCATTTGTGGCAAAATCAATAAATTGGCTTATCCGCCATGGTTTGCGGAAGTGAGCAAAAGGAGACTAAAATGATTACTTTGACATTCCCTGATGGCGCAAAGCGCGTTGTTGAAGCAGGGCAGACAGCGGGCCAAGTGGCCGCAGCAATTGCAAAATCACTCGAGAAAAAAGCAGTGGCGGCCATTGTGAATGGTGTGTTGGTAGATTTGGCTGACCCGATTATGACGGATGCTACCGTGCAGATCGTCACTCGCGATGATGATCGTGCGCTGGAACTTATCCGCCATGATGCAGCGCATGTGTTGGCCGAAGCTGTGCAAGAACTGCACCCGGGCACGCAAGTGACGATTGGGCCGGTGATCGAAAATGGTTTCTATTATGATTTCTTTAGAGCCGAGCCATTTTCACAAGCCGACTTTGCACCGATTGAAAAAAAGATGCGCGAAATTATTCAGCGCGATAGACCCTTCACAAAATCGGTGAAAACCCGCGAGGAAGCGAAGGCGTTTTTTGCCGCTAAGGGCGAAGGCTTCAAGGTGGAGCTGGTGGATTCCATCCCCGGCAATGAAGATATAAAATTCTATGATCAAGGTGGCTGGGTAGATATGTGCCGTGGGCCGCATATGACTTCCACTGGTAAAATTGGCACGGCGTTTAAATTGATGAAAGTGGCTGGCGCTTATTGGCGTGGCGATTCCACCAAGCCAATGCTCACGCGCATTTATGGCACAGCTTGGGCCAACGATAAAGATTTGCAAAATTATGTGACAGCGTTGGAAGAGGCTGAAAAGCGCGACCACCGCAAGTTGGGCCGCGAGATGGACCTGTTCCATTTTCAAGAAGAAGGGCCTGGCGTGGTGTTCTGGCATGCCAAGGGCTGGACCATGTTCCAGCAGCTCATCAGTTATATGCGCCGCCGCTTGAACAAGCTTGATTATCAAGAGGTGAATGCGCCGCAATTGCTCGATAAATCCTTATGGGAAACGTCTGGCCATTGGGAATGGTATCGTGAGGGCATGTTTGCAGCGACTTCAGCTGGTGAGCACACCGAAGACGAACAAGTGTTTGCGCTGAAGCCGATGAACTGCCCCGGCCATGTGCAATTGTTCAAACATGGTTTGCGCAGCTACCGTGAACTTCCGATGCGTCTAGCTGAATTTGGCGCGGTGCATCGCTATGAACCCTCAGGGGCTTTGCATGGCCTGATGCGCGTGCGCGGTTTCACGCAGGATGATGCACATATTTTTTGTACGCCAGAGCAAATGGCCGATGAGTGTTTGAAGATCAATGATCTGATCTTGTCAACTTACAAAGATTTTGGCTTCGAGCAGATTGTGGTGAAGCTTTCTACACGCCCGGAAAAGCGTGTGGGCACGGATGCCGATTGGGACCGTGCTGAAGAGATTATGCAAAAGGTTCTGGTGCAAATTTCCGAAGCTTCCGCTGGCAAAATCAAAACCGCGATCAATCCGGGCGAGGGGGCTTTTTATGGCCCCAAGTTTGAATATGTGTTGCGCGATGCCATTGGCCGCGATTGGCAATGTGGCACCACGCAAGTGGATTTCAATCTGCCGGAACGCTTTGGCGCGTTTTATATTGGCGCTGATGGTGAGAAGCATGTGCCAGTGATGATCCACCGCGCCATTTGCGGTTCAATGGAACGATTCTTAGGAATCTTGATTGAGAATTTCGCCGGCCATTTCCCATTGTGGATGGCCCCGGTGCAAGTGATGGTGGCGCCGATTACCAGCGAGGCTGATGACTATGCGGTTGAAGTGCGGACGCAACTGCGTGCGATGGGGCTGCGCTGTGAGGCTGATCTGCGCAATGAAAAAATCAACTACAAAGTGCGCGAACATTCATTGGCCAAGGTGCCGGTGATTTTAGCGGTGGGCAAACGCGAGATGGAAGAGAAAACGGTTTCGGTGCGGCGCTTGGGCTCGCAAGATCAGAAAGTGGCGAGTTTGGCGGATACGCTGGCGGCACTGGTGAAGGAAGCACTGCCGCCGGATTTGAGGTGATGGAATTAGAAAAAGGAATTATTTGATGCGCGAATGGATTGCAGTTACCACTTTAAATTTGTATTCATTGTTTTTGCCTTGGTCACAGTGGGCTTTGTTAATTGCGGTGGTTCTATTGCTACCATTGGCTATATTTAAGCGTACGAGGGGATTTGCCGGCACGGCATTATTTGCTCTGTCGTATCTCTTTGGCATCACCACATGGCTTTTGGGGGCTGCGATTTCATTTATTTCATATGGTTGGTTAGGTTTGATAATCGGTCTTGTAGTTTTGGGAGTTGGGGTTGTTCCGGTTGGCATTGTGGGTGCATATTTTAAACTTGGTCAGACAGAAATTGCTTTGACGTTAGTTGCAATGACAATCATCACATATGGTGCTAGGCTACTTGCTGCTAAATTTGTATCGTTACTTTAAATATCTTCTACTTTAACA
>JANOUE010000167.1:0-6311 GCA_031416755.1 Hyphomicrobiales bacterium | reverse complement strand
GCGATTGTTTTAAGGCGTTCGGTTAGTCGAATGGGAAGCGCAGTGTAATGTAGCGCGCGTGGCAGCCAACCCTTCGAGGCCCGCTTTGCGGGCACCTCAGGGTGAGGTAACTCATTGTATGTCCTCACCCTGAGGTGAGAGCTCTTGCGAACCTCGAAGGGTTGCTGACGCTAGTCTCTATTTATGCAACGGTCCCGAAAAGCGAGAAAAGTCTATGAACAATATAATGCGCAGAAAAATTGAACTCACTGATGCAGAAGAAGCCGCCATTCAAGCTCAGATTGCGGCTGATTCAGATGCGCCCGAAGCTATAGACGCGGAACTGTCCCAAGCTAAATCTTTTGCAAATGCCTTTCCCGATGTGATGGAGTCAATTCGCCGGAGCCGTGGCCGACCCGCAGTCGCAAACCCACGCAAACAAATTTCTTTGCGCTTGGCTGGAGATGTGATCGAGAAATTTAAATCAACTGGCAACGGCCGGCAAAGCCGCGTGAACGAAGCGCTGCGGAAGGCAGCTGGGCTGTAGTTAGAGTTAAAACACTTCGGTCTTTTCGTAGATTTTCTGCAAGTCGCCAATTTTGATGCGAAATTTTGTTCCATGATCTCGCAGTGCTGCCGTGTCCGTTGCGCGAAAGTCAAAATCTATTGCGATCATGCCATCGACAATCGCCTGCACAAAAGCCGATGTGCGTGGCGCTTGCAATAGTTGAGCGGACTCAAAAACTACTGTGCCCTTCGACTTCTTGACTTTTCCGTGGACCACAACCAGCCGACGCAATTTGTAGGCAAACGCATTGATGATTGTATCATGGGTCCAGAATGGAGCTTGAATTTGCGATTTGCCCAAATCAACAATCAGTTTTTGGTGTTCAGATTTAACGACGTAACCCTTATCAGACTTGCCCCAAATCGTATGTCTGAAACTCAAACGACCCGATTTTCCAATCCAGCCACAGGCTTTAAGTGTTGTGCGCATCACACCTTCAGGTTCAGGCGTTTTGTGGAAAAGTGTCAAAGGTGAAGAACCACTGTGAAACTTGACTTCCCATCTGCCTGAGTCTGGCCCATCTTTATTTGTAGGGTCAAAACCTAAAAGTTCTTCGAGTATGAAACCAGGTGTGCCGGTTCCGCGATAACCACCAAAATCATCAATCGTATATTCACCGGCTTTGAGCAAATTCTTCAACCGCTCAAACAAATCCTTGTCGGTTACATAGTTCACTTCGGCAAATTCCGTAGCCGCAGTTTTGCCATTTCACAATAAGCCTTTGATTTTTCAAAACCAATCCATTCAAGACCCAATTGTTCAGCGGCAATCGCAGTCGTGCCACTGCCCATGAATGGATCGAGTACAGGGCCTTGCCCCACAGCTTGGATACAACGACTTGCCAGTTCAACTGGAAAGGGGGCTGGATGGTTGTTGTTGCGCTCTTGTGGAATACTCCACACATCGCCAATTGCGTTCATTTTTGGAGCAAGCTTAAACTTGGGTTTGGCAATTAGGTAAATCACTTCATAGGTTGGCAGGAAATACCCGGGATTGAAGTTTATGCCGCCACTGCGCTGCCAAATGATTATTTGCCGGACGGGGTAGCCCGCAACAATATCACTGCGGTCTTGAAGCCTGCCATCTTGGACACGCCATTTATGGTTATAAAAAATTGCACCATCTTCGCGCAGTACGCGCATCATTCCATCTAGACATTTGCGCTGCCACGCCACATATTGATCATGTGGCATCATATCCTCATGGGCATCATAACCGTTGATTAGTGCGGCGTTCGACCACTTGCCGCCGCGGCCATCTTTCATGCCGTTGCCGGTGCTGTTTTTTAAATTATAGGGCGGCGAAGTGACCACCATGCGAATTGACTCGTGAGCCAATTTTGCCATGCCTGAAATACAATCGACATTAACAATTCTGCCTTTGAGCTTTAAACTTTGCGAATTTTCGGCCTCACTCTGAGCAAGCGATTGCTCAAATTCTTGTGCCCGCTTAAGCGCAACCGCAGCCTGTTCCGACATCTTGATCTCCTGAAAACTCTATCTAGCAGCAGAACATAACGGATACAAGTCGCACGGCGAAGTTTTGCCCTAAAACCCTTTGCCGCCTGGGCCAATCGTTGCAATGCGCAGCATATTGGTGGTGCCGGGGGCGCCGATGGGCACGCCTGCGGTGATGATGATTTTTTCGCCGGGTTTGGCAAATTCTTCGCGGAAGGCGATTTCGCCGGCTTGGCTCATCATGTCATCCAGGCTTTTGGCATCTTCAACCAACACCGGGTGGGTGCCCCATGTAAGGGTGAGACGGCGAGCGGTTTGCATCACTGGTGTGAGCGCCAGAATGGGCATGCTGGGGCGTTGTCTGGCGACGCGTGCACCAGTTGAGCCTGAACCTGTGTAACACACAATGGCTGGCACATTCAGGGTTTCGCCGATTGATCTCGTAGCGGAAGCAATCGCATCAGCTGCTGTTGATTCAACTTCATTGCGTTGGGCATGAATGATGCCGCTGTAATAAATATCGCCTTCGGCTGATTGGGCCACTCTATCCATGGTCTGCACGGCTTTTTCTGGCCAAGCGCCTGAAGCACTTTCGGCAGACAGCATCACAGCATCGGCACCTTCATAAACAGCCGTTGCCACGTCTGACACTTCGGCTCTGGTTGGCACAGGTTCGGTGATCATCGATTCAAGCATTTGCGTTGCCACCACCACGGGCTTGCCAAAACGGCGGGCTGATCGCGTGATATGTTTTTGGCAGGCGGGCACGGTTTCCAGCGGAATTTCTACGCCCAAATCGCCGCGTGCCACCATAATGCCGTCGGAGATTTTCAGAATTTCATCCAACACCGGAAGTGCAGAAGGCTTTTCAATTTTGGCCATAACGCCGGCGCGGCCTTTCACCAGCTTTTGCGCTTCGGCCACATCTTCAGGCCGTTGCACAAATGAAAGCGCAATCCAATCCACACCCAGTGAAGCCGCGGCTTCAAGATCAGCTCGGTCTTTATCGGTGAGGGCTGGAATTGGCAGCAGAGTATCGGGCAGATTCACGCCTTTACGGTTTGAGAGCAGGCCACCATAGATAATTCTGGTGTCTAGACGGGTTGGCGTTGCGTCGGTAATTTCCACACGCAAACGGCCATCATTGAGCAGAAGATTGTCGCCTTTCTTGGCACCGGCAAAAATTTCAGGATGCGGCAAGTATACGCGCGTTGCGTCGCCTGGCTCTGGGTTGGTGTCAAAGACGAATTGATCGCCCGCGACAATCTTCACTTCTTTTTCAGTGAAGGTGCCAATGCGAATTTTGGGGCCTTGCAAATCGGCGAGAATGCCAATGGGGCGTTTTAGCTTTGCTTCAACGGCGCGAATATGGCCGTGCAGTTCTTTCAGCAGAGCGTGATTGGTGTGGCTCATGTTGATGCGAAACACATCCACACCGGCGATAAACAACTTCTCAATCATCTCAAGGCTGGCCGATGCTGGACCTAAAGTTGCCAGGATTTTGACCTTACGTTTTCTGCGCACGTTTAATGCCTCGCTCTGATTATTGGCTGGGAGTTGTCTTGTCACCAGAAAGTGAGACTGTCCAGTCGGCTTCTTCGGCAGTGTCCACTTCAAAGAAACCTTGTTTCTGGAAACCACGGTCTATGCAATTATCAATGCCGCGGATGGTGAATATCTTATCTTTAATACAAATCTGTGACTTGCCGCCCCAAGAGCCGCCTTTTTCTTGGTCAACGGCATAGACGTAATAAAAACGGGCAATCAATGCGCCTTTGAGAAGCGTTAGGCATTTTTGCGGTCCGGCCGTCCACCAGCCTTCGCTGGACCAGCCTTCTTTGTCTTTATAGCCAATGGCAACTCCCACTTTGCTGGCGGTGTTATTGCAGAGTTTAAGATCTGCTTTTGCAGGGGTTCCGGCTGCGGCTAGAAACATTGCTGCTCCCATACCAATCCAGAATTTGCCAATCATGCCGATGCCTCCAAGTGCCAGAGCGTTTTGACTTTTCTTGAAAAGTTAAAATCGCCCTAAGTTAATGTTGTCGATCAACTTATCTGAACTTTGATGGTTCCGTCAAAGCTCAGGTTGGTCTCTTCGAATCAAAACTATGTTTAGTTTCAAGGATTGTGCCGTCAACCTCGAAAATCTCACGGAAACTAGGGCATTATGGTGCGGGCTACAAGTGTTTAGGTCTGTGGATGAGTGAAGTTCGGCATTGGCGCTTTGCATTTCAGCGCTTATGTAAGGGCGATGGACATCGATGATAAAACCAAGACTGAGCTTGAAGCCGCTGTGTTCCGCCGCTTGGTTGAACATCTGCGAGGCCGCGATGATGTGCAGAACCTCGATTTGATGAACTTGGCTGGCTTTTGCCGCAACTGTTTATCGAATTGGTTTGAGGACGCTGCGCAAATTCAAGGCGTTGCCGTCTCTCGCGATGAAGCGCGCCAGCATGTTTATGGCATGCCTTATGACGAGTGGAAGGCCAAGCACCAGACTGGCCCCAGCCAAAAAATCACCCCACCCCACCATTAACTTCGGAGAATAAACGTGGCTGACAAGACAACGACCCATTTTGCCCATGGCCAATTGAAAGCCATTGTCGAGCGCATTGAGCGTTTGGAAGAAGAAAAGAAAACCATCGCTGCTGACATTAAAGAAGTTTACGCCGAAGCCAAAGGCACTGGCTTTGACATCAAGATTTTGCGCAAGGTGATTTCACTGCGCAAGAAGGAAGCTTCGGAGCGCCAGGAAGAAGAAGCTTTGATTGACGTCTATCTGGCGGCTTTAGGCATGGCGCCTAGTGTGGCGGAAGAGGCGGCTTAACGCAGGAAAGTATAGACCCTTAACACCCTTCTCCCGTTGGGAGAAGGTGCCCAAAGGGCGGATGAGGGCCTGACCATGCGGGAAATGTGTCCTATTGACAGCCGACGAGCTCAGGGTAAGGCCCTCATCCGTCGCTTCGCGCCACCTTCCCCCAACGGGGGAAGGGTGTGTTGAAGTCATCATAATTGCTTTACTCTGGAGAAACTGTTTTACTTTGTTCGCTTCAGATTGATTTCCGCTTCAAGTTGGTCAAGCTCATTCTTCAGTTCTGGAATCGACCGGGCGCGGTCGATCGACATGGTTACGAGTGTGGGTCGGCCATGGCTGGTGTGAACGACAAGTTCCCGCCGCGCCGTTTCAGCAAATACGCCGTAATGATCTTTGATCTCTTTGGAAGTCATGGTTTTCATTAGAGCTATTATAACCCAATTTAGCCATTTTGCAAGAATGCTTACTCGGTTACCAATTGGCCCACTTTTTGGGTGTCGTTGATCAACACCAATGCAGGCCCATCAAGGTTGCCTTTGCCTTCGCGGTTAACGACCAACAGATCGCCTTTGCCTTCAGCTGAAGTTTGGGTGCCAGAGGAAATGCCTTCATCACCTAAAATTGCTGCTTTTGGCAGGCTCGATTCATCGTTCGTGCCGATCATCGCTGGAGTGCCATCGCGGCGGATGGCGGCTTCGCCATTCAAGAACAATTGTGGCCACCAATTGATATCGCTGCCACCAGCATGCGCCATAATAGGCTTAATCACTGGCGCGTCATCAGTTGTGCCGTTGCGCAGTTCTGCAGCAAAGTTACCTTTGCCCTTTTGATTGGCTTTGGGTTGTGGCAGAGCTGGTTCTTCAATCATCGAAGCTGCTTCCATGACAGTCGAAAGGCCGTCAGCTACGGGTGATGGTTTGCTGTTTCCGGAAAGATCTGGCGGGCCGCCGCTTGCTGCAGAAATGCGAACGCTTTTGATGTTGGCAGCAGCCATCAACATAATCTCAACTGGTTTCAACCGTGGCTTTGGCACAGGATTACCTTGGCGCACCAGTGGTTCTTCGGGCACAAGCTCAGCCACTTGTGGTTCATCTGGAATTGCAGCATCTGCTGCTATTGCATCGAGCTTTGCAGCTTGTTCTTTGGTAACTGAAGGCGTCGGTGGAACGATTGCAGCAGTTACAGGTTTTACTAATTTGAATGGCGCAACGGCAGTTGGCGCAACAGCTGCGTCTCCAGCCAAATCTGCCATATCATCTTCATTGCCGACATATGCTGCGGCCGCATCTGCAGTTTGTTCTTCAGCCACAGCTACTTGTTGGGTTGCAACAGGTGCAGGTTTTTTCTTGCCGAAAATTGCAGCAACCAAACCACCGCCATTGCTAGAATCTTCTGGGGCAATAGTGTTATCATTGCCTTTGTTCAAGCGCATGCGGCGGCCCACGGTTTTGGAGCCTTCACGGAAAGCTTGCGCCATTTGCGAATTGCTGAT
>JANOUE010000166.1:0-16327 GCA_031416755.1 Hyphomicrobiales bacterium | reverse complement strand
CCTGTGTATCCGTACACGGAGCAAATCGTTTGGGCTCCAATTCATTGATTGACTTGGTAGTGTTCGGCCGCGCCGCTGCATTACGGTGTGTTGAAAAAGTAAAACCCAATTCGCCTCATGCCGATATTAAAAAAACCATGGGTGAAGAAGCCGTCGCGAGATTAGATAAATATCGCAACGCCAATGGCCAAACGCCCACCGCACAACTTCGCGCGAAAATGCAGCGCACCATGCAAAGTGATGCCGCCGTGTTCCGCACGGGCGAAACCTTGGCGCAAGGTGTGAAAAAAATCGGCGAAATTTGGAACGCCACATCTGATATTAAAGTGACCGATCGTTCATTGGTGTGGAACAGTGATTTGATCGAAACTTTGGAATACGAAAATCTCATCCTGCAAGCTGCCGTAACAGTCACCAGCGCCGAAGCTAGAAAAGAAAGCCGTGGCGCCCATGCCAGAGAAGATTTCCCCAAGCGCGATGATAAGAACTGGATGAAGCATTCATTAGCGTGGGCCGATAACGCCAAACGCAAAGTGACATTAGGCACCAGACCCGTCCACGATTTCACCATGAGCAAAGACATTGACTACATCAAGCCGAAAGCGCGGGTGTATTGATGGGCGCAGCGACTTCGCATTTTTGTGGCCCATCTTTCCTGCCACAACTTGTTGCCGTAACAGTCCACAAAGCCTAAACTCACTTTCGGAGGACTAAGCCATGTCTGAATTTCCAAGAATTACGCGCAACCCCAAGGTGATGGGTGGCAAACCATGTATTCGCGGAATGCGCATTACGGTTGGTATGATTGTGGGGCAACTCGGAGGCGGTGCGACGATCGATGAACTGCTTGATGACTTTCCGCTTCTACAACGTGAAGATATTCTTGAAGCGATGAGCTATGCAGCTTGGTTATCTTCTAATCTCGTTGCTGAATCTTTGCCTGCAGCATGAAGTTTGTTGTTGATGTAAATCTTTCGCCGAAGTGGGTTGCCGAATTGCAAGCACGTGGCCATGAAGCAATTTACTGGAAAGATTTGGGGGCGGAAACCGATCCCGACGAATTTATTATGGCTTGGGCGCAAGTAAATCATGCGATTGTATTAACTTGTGACCTCGATTTTGGTGCGATGCTTGCCGCATCGGGAGAAGAAAAGCCGAGTGATGTGCAATTAAGGCCAGACCGTCATAGGCCAGAGCTATTACTCGGACGGTTAATTTTTGCTCTCAATGCATATCAGCGCGAACTAGAAGCCGGTGTGCTTTTGACAATTGATATCGGTAACTCGCGTGTGCATAAACTTCCACTTGTAGAAATTGAGTATTAACAGGCAACCATGGCAACCTTCACACTCCCCCAAAACTCCAAGCTCACGGCCGGTAAAATCTGGCCAGCACCCGCGGCCAAAAACCTGCGTGAGTTCAAAATCTATCGTTGGAACCCCGATGATGGCCAGAACCCGCATGTCGATACTTACACGCTAGACATGGACCAATGCGGCCCCATGGTTTTGGATGCGCTGATCAAAATTAAAAACGAGCAAGATCCAACGCTCACCTTCCGCCGCTCCTGCCGCGAAGGCATATGCGGCTCTTGCGCCATGAACATTGACGGCACCAACACGCTCGCCTGTTTGAAATCTTGCGATGACGTGAAAGGTGCTGTGAAAATATATCCACTGCCGCATATGTCGGTCGTAAAAGACCTCGTGCCAGACATGACGCATTTTTATGCCCAGCACCGCTCAATTGAACCTTGGCTCAAAACCACCACACCAACCCCGCAAGCCGAATGGAAACAATCGGAATCCGAACGCGCATTGTTGGATGGTCTTTATGAATGCATCCTCTGCGCCTGCTGCTCCACGTCGTGCCCAAGCTACTGGTGGAATGGCGAGCGTTATTTAGGGCCTGCCGTATTGTTGCAAGCTTACCGCTGGTTGATTGACAGCCGTGACGAAGCCACTGGCGACCGCCTCGATAATCTTGAAGATCCGTTCCGCTTGTATCGCTGTCACACCATCATGAATTGTGCCAAAGCCTGTCCCAAGGGTCTCAGCCCCGCGAAAGCCATTGCGGAAATCAAGAAGATGATGGTGGAACGCCGCGTATGATTTTACACCAACGCGAGCTGATGAAATTTCGTGAAGAAATTGATGCCGTAGACGCTGAGCTGTTTGCGCTTATTCAAAAACGTTTCGCCATTGTTGACCGCGTGATTGCTGTAAAACAGACGGCAAACATTCCTGCCACCTTGCCCGACCGCATTGAGCAGGTGGTGAGGAATGTTTTGCGGGCCTCGAAGGGCTCACAAGTGCCACCGCAAACCATCGAAAAACTTTGGCGCACGCTTATTGCCGAAACCATTGCCTACGAAGAAAAAGTTTTGAACTCAAAATAACAGTCTCTATTTGTTTTGCGCTGCAACATTCGCTATAGCAGCCACAGATCCCACACTCATAGAGGTGCACCATGTCGCTTGATTCCTTCAAATCCCGCAAGACGCTCAAGGTGGGGACAAAAACCTACACGTATTTCAGCCTGAAGGCGGCAGAGAAAAACGGCCTCAAGGGCATTTCCGCTTTGCCCGCTTCGATGAAGGTGTTGCTCGAAAACTTGTTGCGCAACGAAGATGATCGCACAGTTACAAAAAAAGATATTCAAGGTTTTGTGGCTTGGCTTTCCAACAAGGGCAAAGTTGATGCGGAAGTGGGCTTTCGCCCCGCCCGCGTTTTGATGCAGGATTTCACTGGCGTTCCCGCCGTGGTGGACTTGGCCGCCATGCGCGATGGCATGCAATTGCTCAAAGGCGACGCCCAAAAAATCAACCCGTTGGTGCCTGTTGATCTCGTGATCGACCATTCAGTGGTGGTGGATAGTTTCGGCAATAACAAAGCTTTAGCGGCGAATGTTAAACGAGAATATGAACAGAATGAAGAGCGTTACAAATTCCTAAAATGGGGCCAGGGCGCTTTTGAGAATTTCCGCGTGGTGCCGCCGGGCACTGGCATTTGCCATCAGGTGAATCTCGAATATCTCTCGCAAACAGTGTGGACGCGCGATGAGAAATTCAAAGGCAAGAAAATCACTATCGCCTATCCCGATACGCTCGTGGGCACTGACTCTCACACCACCATGGTGAATGGCCTTGGCGTTCTGGGGTGGGGAGTGGGCGGCATTGAGGCCGAAGCAGCCATGCTCGGCCAACCGCAATCCATGCTGTTGCCGGAAGTGATTGGTTTCAAATTCACTGGAAAATTGAAAGAAGGCGTGACCGCAACCGATCTCGTTCTTCTCGTCACCCAAATGCTCCGCAAAAAGGGTGTGGTCGGAAAGTTTGTTGAATTTTTTGGCCCGGGCCTTCCCGCACTAACGCTGGCAGACCGTGCGACGATTGCCAATATGGCTCCAGAATATGGCGCTACATGCGGGTTCTTTCCGATCGACAGCGTGACGTTGAGCTATCTCAAATTCACTGGCCGCAAAAATGATCGCATAGCGCTGGTCGAAAAATATGCCAAAGCCCAAGGCATGTTCCTCACCGCAAAAAGCGCAGACCCAATATTCACAGACACTGTTGAACTTGATTTGGCTTCCGTTGTGCCCGCCATGGCTGGCCCTAACCGTCCAGAAAAATTTGTACCATTGCAAGACATCAAAGCGGGTTTTCGTTCAGCTTTGGATGCGCCGAAGGATCAAGCCGGTTTTGCAAAACTGGGCGAGCAAGACAAGCGCGTGAAAGTGGCAGGCAAGAATTTCGAAATCAGCCATGGTGATGTCGTCATTGCCGCCATCACTAGTTGCACCAACACTTCTAACCCATCAGTGCTCATTGGTGCTGGTCTGCTTGCCAAAAAAGCAGCAGCGCTTGGCCTCCAATCAAAACCTTGGGTAAAGACATCTTTCGCACCAGGCTCCCAAGTGGTGAGCGAATATATGAATAAGTCTGGCCTGCAAAAGGAGCTGAATAAAATCGGTTTCTATCTTGTGGGCTATGGCTGCACCACCTGCATTGGCAATTCCGGTCCGTTGGACCCAGCCATCTCTAAAGCCATCAGCGATAATGGCATCGTGGCCAGCGCTGTAATTTCCGGCAACCGCAATTTTGAAGGCCGCGTCTCGCCAGATGTACAAGCAGCTTATCTCGCGTCCCCTCCACTGGTGGTGGCTTACGCACTCGCAGGTTCCACCCAGATTGATCTCACCACCGAGCCCTTGGGCAACGACAAAAAAGGAAAGCCAGTTTTCCTCAAAGACATCTGGCCCACCAACAAGGAAATTGAAACCTTTGTCCGTAAAAACATCACCGCAAAAATGTTCAAAATGCGATATGCCGATGTGTTCAAGGGTGATAAAAATTGGCGCGGTGTGACCACCAGCAAAGGCGAAACTTATGCCTGGGATAACACTTCAACCTACGTGCAAAACCCGCCCTATTTCACCGGCATGCAAATGCAACCCAAATCTATCACCGATATTAAAGGTGCAAAGATTTTGGGCCTGTTTGGTGATAAGATAACAACTGATCACATCTCGCCAGCTGGCTCGATCAAAGCCGCTTCTCCTGCTGGCAAATATCTTTCCGCCAATGGTGTGGCCTTCGCAGATTTTAACCAATTTGGCACCCGCCGTGGCAACCATGAAGTGATGATGCGTGGAACCTTTGGTAACATCCGCATCAAGAACCACATGGTAAAAGACTCTGATGGGAATGTGAAAGAAGGTGGCCTCACATTGCATCAGCCAGATGGTGCAGAAATGAGCATCTATGATGCCGCGATGAAATATCAATCGACAAGCACGCCACTAGTGGTTTTTGCTGGCGTTGAATATGGCAACGGCTCATCACGTGACTGGGCCGCCAAAGGCACAACGCTTTTAGGTGTGCGTGCAGTTGTGGCCCAAAGCTTTGAACGCATTCACAGGTCAAACTTGGTAGGCATGGGCGTAGTGCCACTGCAATTCAAAGCGGGCGACAGCTGGCAATCGCTCGGTCTTAAAGGCGACGAAACCATCGCCATCAAAGGTCTGGCCGATGGTCTGAAACCACGCGAATCCATGGAGGTTGAAATCACCCGTGCCGATGGCACAACATCAACTTTCACTGCGCTGTGCCGTATCGATACGCTGGATGAAATCGACTATTACAACAACGGCGGGATTTTGCAGTTCGTACTGCGGAATTTGGCTAAGGCGGGGTGAGGGCTTATTATTTAGTATTTTGAAAAGCAGCCCTCCGCGCCTATCATCAAAAACTTGATGGAGGATAAGCGCCATGACCAAAGGCTATTGGATTGCGCATGTCGATGTGAGCGACCCTGAAGGATACAAAGAATATCAGGCGGCAAATGCGGTGGCCTTCAAAAAATATGGTGCGCGATTCCTCGTGCGCGGCGGCACCTCAGAACTGCCAGAAGGTAAACTGCGATCTCGCCACGTCATCATTGAGTTCAAAGACTATGCCACTGCGCTCGCCTGCTACAGCTCGCCGGAATATGCTGCGGCCAAAGAAAAACGCAAAGGCAAAAGTGAAATGGACGCCGCCATTGTTGAAGGTTATGACGGTGTGCAGCCAGTTTAATGCACAGCAATAGTTCAATACTCAAAACGGAGACACCAGCATGTATTTTGATTTCATGGTCATTCCCATTCCAACCGCAAACCTCAAAGCTTACAAATCTCTCGTCAAGAAATCTGCGGCTGCATGGAAGAAAGCCGGCGCGTTGGCCTATGTTGAAACCATTGCTGATGATGTGAAGCCTGGCAAAACCACATCGTTCCCACAGTCGGTGAAGCTTAAAGAGGGCGAGACTGTGGGCTGCGCCTATTTGGTTTTCAAATCCAAGGCGCACCGCAACGCCTGTTGGAAAAAGATCATGAATGATCCTTTCATGAAAAACTTCGATCCCAAAACCATGCCCTTCGATGGCAAGCGCATGTTCTTTGGTGGCTTCAAACCTCTGGTTCAATTTTAATAAAAATTTCGCATTTCATTTACCAAATCTGCAATGATTTAAGCCCATGTTTTCCTAAGAGGTGAACAACATGGCTGTAAGAGATCTGTTTTCAAGTGCGACTGTGCCAGAGCATCTTGCCCGCGGAACTATTGGTATTGCGGCCTATTTTGGCGCTGGATATTTCTTCATGCTGCCTTCTGCAGCAGCACTATTGCCTGCGGTAGCACTGGCTATTGTGTCTCTTGCGGTGATGCGCGGCTGCCCAGTCTGTTGGTCTATCGGATTGTTCAATACCACCCGCAACCAAGTTTGCCCGATCCCTATTGCACCAAAAAAATAGACTGCCCCATCATCACCCAAGCGTGATTTGCAGATGTTTTGCTATTTGCCCATATGCAAGACATGGAAAGTAAATTTAACATCTCCCGCCGTCACGCTTTGGCTCTAGCCGCTGCTGGCTTAACTGCTCCGCTGTTCCCACAAACTGCAATGGCTGAACCTGCTCCGGTTTTGGTGGAACTCTTCACCAGCCAAGGCTGCTCATCTTGCCCTCCAGCTGATCATTTGGCGTCGCAGCTCAAAAGCCAACCTGGTGTCACAGTCGTTACATTTAATGTGGAGTATTGGGATTATCTCGGCTGGCGCGATACGCTGGCCAAGCCTGAATATACCAAACGCCAGACCGATTACGCCCATTCGCGCGGCGACATGGATGTCTATACACCGCAAATGGTGATTAACGGGGATAGCCATGCCGTGGGCAGCAACCAAGACACAGTGCAGAAGGCAATCGCCAGTGCTCGGCGCAGAGTTTCAAATTTACAACTGCACCTAAGCGCAACCGAAAAAGAATTGATTGTAAACTTGCCAAAGGGTGAAGCCGGTGTTGAGGCCACGCTCTGGATTCTTGCTGTTGCTCCAGTGGTAACGGTAATCATTGAGCGTGGTGAAAACAGTGGTAAATCAATCTCATATCAAAATGTAGTGCGCAACTTGGTGCCTGCAGGCATGTGGGATGGTTCTGCGGCAACGCTTAAACTGCCGCGCAAAGGCATTATGACAGGCGATAGTAAGTCTTGCATTGCGGTTTTGCAAAAGGGCAAAGTTGGTCCCGTGTTGGGCATGGCGCAATGGCAAGTCTAACGCTCACGTTTTCGTGAACGACTTGTGACTAATCCAAACTGAACCTTTCGCCAAAACAACCCGTAACAAAGTCTGATCACGCAATGATGCGGATCAATCATTAATATTCGGGAGACGATTATGCGCAAGACAATTATTGCATCGCTTTTGCTTGGCCTCGTATCAACTGCAGCTTTGGCCGCTATGAACCCAATGGTGGGTGGCGCTGAAATGTTCGCCACCAAGAACATTGTTGAAAATGCTATGAACTCAAAAGATCACACCACACTTGTTGCAGCTGTTGTGGCTGCTGGTTTGGTGGACACTTTAAAGAGCAAAGGCCCTTTCACCGTGTTTGCCCCAACCAACGATGCATTCGCTGCTTTGCCAGCGGGCACAGTTGAAGGCTTGTTGAAACCAGAAAACAAAGCAACGCTCACCAAAATCCTCACCTGCCATGTGGTTGGTGCGAAGGCCATGGCCGCTGATGTGATGGCGATGGTGAAGGCCGATGGCGGCATGCACAAAGTGAAAACTGTGGGCGGCTGCGAGCTTTCTCTGAAAATCGAAGGCGACAAGGTGAAGATCACAGATGAGTCAGGTGGCGTTGCCACCGTATCAATTGCAGACGTTGCGCAATCAAACGGCGTGATCCACGTAATTGATAAAGTGCTTTTGCCGAAGATGTAATTGAGAAATTGGAATCGGGCGCTGCGACGCCCGGTTCCTAACCCTTGTTCTTGTAATAAACATCCAAGAACACCGCAAACATGAGCACGGTGCCCTTAATCACAAACTGCCAATCAATGCCGATGCCCATAATGGACATGCCATTGTTCATCACACCAATGATGAACGCACCGATCACAGCACCAATAATTTTACCAACACCACCTGTGACTGCGGCACCACCAATGAAACAAGCAGCAATCACTTCAAGTTCAAAACCGGCACCAGCCTTTGGTGTGGCCACATTCAAGCGCGCTGCGAAAATCAATCCGCCAAGGGCAGCAAGAGCACCCATGATGGTGAATATCCAGAAGGTGAGGCGTTCGGTGTTTACACCAGAAAGCTTCGCCGCCTTTTCATTGCCACCCATTGCATAAATGCGGCGGCCAAATGTGGTGCGCGTGGTGATGAACACGAACAGCCCAATCAATGCGAACATCACAATCAGCACATTGGGCAGTCCCTTATATCTGCCCATGATAAAGCTGAAACCAATCAAAGCTACGGCAATGAGAATATTGCGGCCATAGAAAATTGCTTCAGGTTCTTCAGCCAAACCATGCTGCAATTGGCTGCGGCGTTCTTTGAAATTGAAATAGAGCAACAGTGCTGTAATCAATGTTCCAATTAAGAGCGCCAGAAAATTGAACGGCGCTCCAAACAATTGCAAATTGAAGATATCAGTTAGAAAGCCAGTGCTGAGCAATTGAAAGTTTTTTGGCAGTGGACCAACAGATGCGCCGCCCAAAACTGAAAGCGCCAAGCCTTTGAAAATCAACATGCCTGCCAATGTGACAATGAAGGCTGGAATTTTATAATAGGCAACAAAATAGCCTTGCACCGCCCCAATGGCCGCACCTATTGCCAAGCAGATAATGGACGCAGTCACGAAGTCAAATTTCGGAATCGTAAAAAGTTCAGGATTAGGCGATGTCCCCGTCATTAAAACGGCAGCCACTGCCCCAACGAAGCCCGAAACCGAACCAACAGACAAATCAATATGGCCCGCCACAATCACCAGCAACATACCCAAAGCCATCACCACGATGTAGCTATTTTGCAACAGCAAATTGGTCATATTCACGGGCTTGAACAAAGTGCCGTTGGTGTTGAATTGAAAAAACACCATGATTGCTAGTAGGGAAAGCAGCAAAGCGTAGTCACGGATATTGGCGTGTACAAAGCGCATGAAATCTGGTTTCACTTGTGGTGTGGCAATATCAGTCATTTTATTTGTCCCATGATTTCATAATGGCGCGCATGATTTTTTCTTGGCTCGCCTGTTTAGCCGGCATTTCGCCCACGAATTTTCCTTCACTCATCACATAAATCCGGTCTGAAATGCCCAGCAGCTCCTGCATTTCTGATGAAATAACAATCACTGCTTTGCCAGCTTCTGCAAGTTGGTTGATGATGCCGTAAATTTCATATTTAGCGCCCACGTCAATGCCGCGTGTGGGCTCATCCAGAATTAAAACATCAGGCGCTGTGAAGAGCCATTTCGATAAAACAACTTTCTGCTGATTTCCGCCCGAAAGATTGACCGTAGTTTGGAAAACTGATGAGCAGCGAATACCGAGGTCTCGGCGATATTTATTGGCAATTGCCAGTTCGACCAAATCATCCACAACTGAATATTTCGCCACACCATCAAGATTGGCCAAGGAGATGTTGTGTTTGATGTGGTCTATCAACACCAAGCCATAGGTTTTGCGGTCTTCAGTGGCGTAAGCAATGCCTGCTTCCATCGCCTTTGGAATGGAGCTGACATCCATAACTTTGCCATTGATCAAAACCTCGCCCGTCACTTTTTGTCCGTAAGCGCGCCCGAAAATCGACATTGCAAGTTCAGTTCGGCCAGAACCCATCAACCCGGCAATGCCCACCACTTCACCTTTTCGAACATGCAGATCAACATTCTTGATCATCTGTCGGTCTGCATGCAGTGGGTGATAGCAACTCCAGTTCTTGATTTCAAAAATAGCTTCACCAATTGCTGCATGGCGAGGCGGAAAACGATCGGTAAGCTCGCGGCCCACCATGGCTTTAATGATGCGGTCTTCGCTAATTTTTTCGGCATGGCAGTCAAGCGTATCAACCGTCATGCCATCGCGGATGACGGTGATGCGATCAGCCACCTTGGAAATTTCATTGAGTTTGTGCGAAATCATAATTGATGAAATGCCCTGGTCACGGAACTCCATAAGCAAATCTAGCAACGCATTTGAATCAGTTTCATTCAAGCTCGACGTAGGTTCATCGAGAATAAGCAGCTTTACTTTTTTGTTGAGCGCCTTGGCAATTTCCACAAGCTGCTGTTTGCCCGTACCCAGATTGGTGATCAGCGTATTGGGATGCTCATTCAGCCCCACTTTTTTCAAAAGATCCTTGGTGCGCATAATAGCTTCGAACCAATTGATCACGCCATATTTTGCAGTTTCATGGCCTAAGAAAATATTTTCAGCAATTGAGAGCAATGGCACCAAAGCCAGCTCTTGATGGATGATAATAATGCCAGATTTTTCACTGTCGGAAATTTTGCTGAATTTCCGTTCCGAGCCTTCAAAATGGATTTCACCAGTATAACTGCCATGCGGATAAACCCCGGAGAGCACTTTCATGAGAGTTGACTTGCCGGCCCCATTCTCACCCACAATGGCATGAATTTCGGCTGGCCGCACATCAAGAGTTACATCCGAAAGTGCTTTCACACCCGGAAAGGTCTTGGTAATGCCGCGCATCTCAAGAATGGGCTGCATTTGCGCTCCCCTGTTTTTTACAAAAGAACACGGGCCCCGCAATTTTGCAAGGCCCGTGGCTCAAATCGATCTTAATTGTCGATCTTGTCTTGTGTGTAATAACCTGAATCCACCAAAGCTGCTTTAATATCGGCTTTTCCAACTGTGTGTGGCACGAGCAGATAAGACGGGACAACTTTCACACCATTGTTATAAGTTTTGGTGTCGTTGATTTCTGGTTCTTTGCCATTGAGAACAGTGTCAACCATCTTCGCAGTCACTTTCGCAAGTTCGCGGGTGTCTTTGAATACTGTTGAATATTGTTCGCCAGCAATCATGCCCTTAACCGATGCAAGTTCAGCATCTTGGCCAGTCACGATTGGCATCTTCTGGTCGCCAGTGCCATATCCAACGCCCTTGAGCGATGAGATAATGCCGCGTGACAAACCATCATAAGGTGAAAGAACGCCGGAAACTTTCTTGTCTGTGTAGTTAGCAGACAGCAAGTTATCCATGCGAGCTTGCGCCACTGCACCGTCCCAACGCAGAGTTCCAACCTTGTCCATGCCCATTTGGCCAGACACGATGACGATTTCTTTTGAATCGATCATTGGCTGCAGAACTGACATTGCGCCATCATAGAAATAGAAAGCGTTCGTATCGTCTGATGAACCACCGAACAGTTCAACATTATACGGGCCAGCACCTGTTGCCTTCAAGCCTTCGATCAGTGAATTGCCTTGCAATACGCCAACGCCAAAATTGTCGAAAGTTGTGTAATAATCAACATCGCCAGTCTTGGTGATCAAACGGTCATAAGCAAACACTTTTGCGCCAGCAGCTTTGGCTTTGGCCAAAATGTCAGACAATGTGGAACCGTCAATTGCAGCAATAATCAAAACCTTGGCACCCTTGGTGACCATGTTTTCGATTTGTGCAAGTTGGTTTGGAATATCATCTTCAGCATATTGCAGGTCAGTGTCGTAACCCAATGCGGTGAATTCCTTCACCATCGATTCACCGTCAGAAATCCAACGAGTTGAAGACTTTGTTGGCATGGAAATGCCAATCAAGCCCTTACCAGCAGCAAAGCTTACGCCTGCAGCAGCAACAGCTGCGGCAACGCCAGCAACTGAAGCAACGAAATGTCTACGATTTAACATTTTAGTCCTCCCTAAAAAACAACCAAATCTTGAGACTTATTCTCACACTTGTGCTGTTATGGCGTTGGACCATAAATAGACATTGGCGGGTGAGCAAGTGGTTTTGTATGACAAATAAAAAACTTATAGTCGGGGCACTTTCTGTAAAGCCAAGGCCAACTGGAAATCTGCATGACTGGTTGGCGCGCAGCATTGGCGAACGAATTTTAGCGGGAGAATTTGCTCCGGAAACTCTTTTGCCCAATGAGGCCGCTTGGGGCAAAATCTACAATGTCAGCCGCACGGCCGTTCGCGAAGCTATTAAAACACTCACCGGAAAAGGCCTGCTTTTGTCGCGCCCAAAAATTGGCTCCAGAGTGGAACCCCGCGATCTCTGGAACCTGCTCGACCGAGATGTGCTCTCGTGGCATCGTTCCGCCATTGATCGGCGCAGTTTTGCTGCATCAACTCAGGAAGCCAGACGTATTATTGAACCTGGCATCGCTGCATTAGCGGCCAAGAAACGCAGTGTTGAACAGCTAGACCGACTTGTCGCCGCATTAGAAGCCATGCGCAAAGCCAAATCTGTGGACGTAAATGTTGCGGCAGATGTGGAGTTTCACAGCGCTTTATTGCAGGCAGCAAATAATGATCTGCTCATGCCCTTTGGAATTATTATTGAACAGGCCCTGGCCAATCTTTTTGATTACACTTCCCAGCGCAACCCAAAACCCAGCTTGGCCATAAAGTTGCATGAGCGAATTGTTCACGCAATAGTTGATCAGGATGCTGAAGCCGCGAGGCAAGCCATGTTAAAACTGATCGACGACACCGATGCCGTGATTTCAGCAACTTCGCCCCAGAAAAATTAATTGCGACAAATAAAGTCTAGCAAGTTTGCTAGGTTCATGCCCAAATATCACACCAGCACTGCACATTTTGCATAGAAATCCCTTTAAAAAAGGCGCATACCACCACCCCTTTGCTGCACTGCAGCATTAACGGAGAAACACATGACCACCACTCAAACTGCGGGCGAGGATAAAGACGCAGAAGCAATTCAAGGACAAGGCCACACACGGCCGAGTAGCTTTTTAGTTTTGGCCTTAGGCTCAATCGGCGTAGTCTATGGCGATATTGGCACCAGCCCTATTTACGCATTTCGTGAAGCAATCAAAGCAGCTCTGGGGACCACTGGTACTGTTACTGAGCCCATAGTATTCGGCATTTTATCATTGATGATCTGGGCCCTCATTCTCGTCGTCACCGTAAAATATGTTTTGATCATGCTCAATGCCGATAATCGCGGCGAGGGCGGAATTCTATCGCTCATGGCGGTGGCTCAACGCGGGCGCGGCAAATTTCTTGCGATCATCCCAATTCTTGGAATCATCGGTGCAGCACTGTTTTATGGTGATGCTCTGATCACGCCGGCCATCTCAATCCTTTCCGCAGTGGAAGGCCTCAGTCTCGTAACAACAGCGTTTGATCCCTATATCTTACCGATCACTTTGTTGATCATCGTCATTTTGTTCGCAGCGCAATCATCTGGCACGGCCAAAGTGGCGCAATTCTTTGGCCCCATCACCTTGGTGTGGTTTGGGGTTTTGGCTGTGTCCGGTTTGGCCCATATCCTCAAGTATCCAAGCATTCTGCTATCGGCCAATCCGATACATGGCTTTAATTTTATGATGGCCAACGGCAAGCTTGGCTTGCTCACAGCCGGTGCGGTGTTCTTGGTGGTCACAGGTGGCGAAGCGCTCTACGCAGACTTGGGACATTTTGGAAAAAATCCAATTCGCTATGCGTGGTTCATTGTGGTGCTGCCAGCCTTGCTTTTCAACTATTTGGGCCAAGGCGCTTTGCTGTTGAGCAATCCCGCAGCAATTGCAAATCCATTTTTTAACATGATGCCGCAATGGGGTTTGCTTCCGGTGGTCATCTTGGCAGCAGCTGCAACAATCATTGCCAGCCAAGCTGTTATCACCGGAGCTTTCTCACTCACGCGCCAAGCCATTCAGTTGGGCCTGTTGCCGCGCATGCAAGTGCTGTTCACCAGTGCTTCAACTTCCGGCCAAATCTATCTGCCGCAAGTGAACTGGGTATTGATGATCGGCGTGGTCCTATTGGTGCTAGCGTTTAGATCATCATCAAGCTTGGCTGCCGCCTATGGCATTGCCGTATCTGGCACGATGGTGGTCACCACAATTCTTGCTATGTTTGTGGTGCACAACCGCTGGAAATGGTCTTACCCGGCTACATTTGCGGTGATGCTGCCCTTGCTCGCCATCGACATGTCTTTCTTGGGCGCAAACAGCCTTAAGGTAGATGACGGCGGTTGGGCGCCTCTCGCGATTGGTGCGGCCATATTCGCTGCTATGTGGGTGTGGCGCAAAGGCGTTCAACAGATCCGAAACAGCATCAAAAAATCGGCAATCCCTATGCAGTCTTTGGTTGCTTCGCTGAATAAATCCACTTCCTTGCAGCGCGTGAAAGGCACTGCAGTTTATTTCACCTCGCAGAAAGACAACGCGCCATCAGCTTTATTGCACAGTTTGAAACACTTCAAAGTGCTGCACGAAAACAACTTCATTCTAAATTTGGAAATTGCTGATGTGCCTTATGTTGAAGAGAGCAAACAAATTGCCCTCTCCAAACTGGCCGATGGCTTTTGGAGTGTATATGCTAAATTCGGATATCTCGATTCAACCGACATTCCAAACGCGCTAATGCGAACCAAATGCGGTGGCCTCACTTTTGAGGATATGCAAACAACTTATTTCTTGTCGCGGCGATCATTGCAACGCGCCAAAACCAGCGAGCTAGCACTTTGGCAAAGTCTGCTATTTGTAATTCTCTCCAGAAATGCCGACGATGCCAGCCGCTATTTCCACCTGCCAGCTGACCGCGTGGTGGAAATTGGCAGCAGACAAGAATTGTAAAAAAGGGCGGGGTGAAAGCGGTTTGACTTTTCATGGAAATGTCAAAAGCGCTTTGATCCTGCCCTTAACGTTACGCAACTTTTTTGAGCAGTCCGCGGTTGATGATGCACTCGGCAATTTGCACAGTGTTTAAAGCCGCACCTTTGCGCAAATTGTCTGATACCACCCAAAGGTTCAAACCATTTTCTATGGTGGAATCTTCGCGGATGCGGCTGATGAATGTGGCATAATCTCCAGCGCATTCAACCGGCGTAATATATCCGCCATCTTCGCGCTTATCGATGACCATGCAGCCAGGCGCTTCGCGTAAAATATCGCGCGCTTCATCAGCAGTGATGGGCTGTTCAAATTCAATATTCACTGATTCAGAATGGCCCACAAAAACGGGCACGCGCACGCAAGTCGCAGTGAGCTTAATCTTGGGGTCAAGAATTTTCTTAGTTTCAACCACCAACTTCCATTCTTCTTTGGTGTCGCCTGAATCCAAGAAAACATCAATATGCGGGATCACGTTGAACGCAATTTGCTTTGGAAATTTCTTTGGTGTGGGGTTGTCGGTTACAAAAATGCCTTTGGTTTGCGTCCAAAGTTCATCCATGCCTTCTTTGCCAGCACCAGAAACAGATTGATAAGTTGAAACCACCACGCGCTTAATTTTGGCCACATCATGCAAAGGCTTCAAAGCCACAACAAGCTGCGCAGTTGAGCAATTTGGATTGGCAATAATGTTGCGCTTGGTGTTGCGCTTCATATATTCTTCGAGTGCATGTGCATTCACTTCTGGAACGATGAGCGGCACTTCAGAATCATAACGCCAGCACGATGAATTATCGATAACGATAGCACCGGTGGCTCCAATCTTCGGCGACCAGATTTTCGAAATCTCGGAGCCTGCCGACATCAAAACAAAATCTACAGTAGAGAAATCAAATGTCTCCAAATCTTTGCATTTGAGAATTTTGTCACCAAAACTCACTTCCATGCCAATTGAACGCCGCGACGCAATGGCGTGGCATTCATCAACCGGAAATTCCCGTTCGGCCAAAATATTCATCATCTCACGGCCCACATTTCCTGTGGCGCCAACTACGGCAACATTATAACCCATATCTGTAATCCCATTGAATTTTGCGCTTTCTAGCAGCTTGAGAGTTCAAGTCAATCAATGCCAAATCAGGGCTTGGCAGCAGCGTTGCACTTGGCTAATGAACGCCAACGACCTAAGCGTTTTGACTTATTTAAAAGTCAAAATCGCCTAAGCACTAGTATTCCACGGAGAGGTGGCAGAGTGGTCGATCGCACCGCACTCGAAATGCGGCATACATGCAAGTGTATCGGGGGTTCGAATCCCCCCCTCTCCGCCATTATTTTGACATAACCTATTGAATTAAATCAGTATTTTTATTTTTACTTTATAGCTGCCCCACATCCTGCCCCACAGGGCAAGCTTTCTCATTGGGTTATCTGTGTTTATCTAGGCGTGGGTTAGAGGGCGCACAAAGCGCTTTCCTGACATTGGTAACCACAAGTTGGTGGTGCAAATTATCATGAGAGCCACCGCTGGCAGCTTTTGCGGCTCTACGTATTTTGAGCTGATATGTAAGAGATCGCATCGCCTCTATCCCTACTCTACCGTTCGACACGGTTGCTGCTGAGACGCATCAATTTGACATTCTACGGAGCTAGCGTAGGTTGGTCTG
>JANOUE010000165.1:0-2967 GCA_031416755.1 Hyphomicrobiales bacterium | reverse complement strand
CGGCAGCTTGATCACTTCAAGTGCGCGTGCTCGGTTCGGCATGCGTTTTAGAAATCCACGCTCTTCCAAAGCCACGATCAAACGATGCACACCAGATTTGGATTGCAAATCAAGCGCCATCTTCATTTCTTCAAAAGAAGGCGGAACACCTTCTTCCTTTAGACGTTCATTGATGAACAAGAGCAATTCAAGTTGCTTGCGAGTTAGCATGGCGATTACCTCAAAACAGAATCGGAACAAATCCAAAACATTTATACATGTTTCGCCTTCGTTCCGCAAGTGTTTGCGTTATGAACTGCTAAAAATCCAGCAGAAGCAAATTAACCAGCGCTCCCGCCGCTGCTTCAGGTGCATTTGGTTCGCGAATAATCAAGCAATCGGCATTGCGCAAACTGCGTTGCATTGAAGAGTCTTGTTTGGAAAATGCTGTGGCAATCCGACTTCCGTCCGCGGCAAATTCAAGAGCGGCGCGCAAATAATCCTGCCGCCCATCATTTGCCGGAAGCGGCGTGGCCAAGCGGGCGGTGACTGTGGTCTTGTCGACGGAATATCCTTGCATGGCGGCCAGCAGCGGCTGCAAAAATATGCGCGCGCAAACCAAAGCCGAAACCGGATTTCCAGGCAGTCCAAGGACCCGCAATTTACCCTTTGTGCCAAACATGAGCGGCTTGCCCGGGCGCAGAGCGATTTTCCAAAAATCAATTTTGATGCCGGAGTTTTTCAGAGCCTCTTGCACATAGTCATGATCGCCGACGGAAGCCCCGCCGGTCGTAATCAAAATATCTGCAGCTTCTGCTTTTTTTATCGCTGCCATGGTGGCCTTCAAACTGTCGCCGATGATGCCGAGATTTATCACTTCTGCGCCCCATGCTTTAATCATAGCCGTTAGCGCGTGACTGTTTGAAGAGATGATTTGATCAGCGCGAGGTTTCTGGCCGGGCAAAACCAGTTCATCACCTGTTGTGAATAACACAACGCGAGGAGTCTTCCGTACACGGAGCATTGCCGCGTTGCCGGCGGCGGCCAATCCAATATCGCGCGCATTAAGTTTGGTGTCAGCAGGCACCAAAACATCTCCGCGTTTGAAATCCAAGCCTTGCACCCGGATATTCTTGCCCAAGCTGGTTGGCTCAGCAATTAAGACTGTGGCGCCTTCACGCGTCGTGTTCTCTTGGATAACGATAGTGTCGGCACCCTTGGGCAAAGGAGCGCCGGTTGATATGCGTACGGCCTCACCCATTTTAACTGTGCCCTTAAACCCATGCCCCGCTGCCGACACGCCCACCAACTTAAGTTGGGTCGCAATATCCGCATGGCGAAGCGCATAACCATCCATGGCTGAGGACGCGAAGGGGGGCTGATCACGCTTGGCTTTGAGATCGCCGACAAGTATGCGGCCATAAGAATCTTCCAGCTTTATTGTTTCCGTTGCCGAAAGCTTCGCCGTAGCAAGAATGCGGGCGAGGGCATCGGCAACCGGCATGAGCGCCATGCTTAATCCGCCTTAAACAATCCAGACTTGCCGCCAGATTTTTCAACGAGGCGCAAGTCCGTAATTTTCATACCGCGATCAACTGCCTTCACCATGTCGTAAAGCGTGAGGCAGGCCACAGAACAGGCAGTCAGGGCCTCCATTTCCACGCCAGTTTTGCCTTCCACTTTCACGGTGGCTTCAACCTCAATGGCATTTGCAATGAGTGTAAAGTCCACCGAAACTTTTGAAATCATCAGCGCATGACACAGCGGAATGAGATCGGAGGTTTTTTTCGCAGCCATAATTCCAGCCAGGCGGGCAGTAGCCAGCACGTCACCTTTTTTGACGGTGCCGCTAGTGATCAAAGATAAAGTCTCCGGCAACATCAATACACGGGCCCGCGCGGTGGCGCTGCGGCTGGTTACGTCCTTGGCAGACACATCAACCATGTGCGCATTGCCCAGGGCATCAAGGTGCGTGAGCTTGCTCATTTGGCTAATATAGCACGAGTAGCGGCAGAAACATCCTGCTGCCGCATAAGGCTTTCGCCAATCAAAAAGGTGTTGACGTGGCTGCGTGATAGCCGCGCCAAATCAGCAGACGTAAATAATCCACTTTCACCAACAATCATTTTGTCAGCCGGCACCATGGGCGCCAATCGCTCAGTGGTTTCAAGCGTAACTTCAAAGCTGTGCAGGTTGCGATTGTTAATGCCAATCATCGGAGATTTTAAAGTCAGTGCACGGAGCATTTCAGCTTCGTCATGGACTTCAATAAGAACATCCATGCCCTGCTCAAATGCGCAAGCTTCAAGTTCTGCAGCTAAGCCATCTTCAATCATTGCCATAATCAGCAGAATGCAGTCAGCACCCCATGCGCGGGCTTGGGCCACTTGATAGGTGTCGAGCATAAAATCTTTACGCAATACGGGAAGTGTGCAGGCGTCGCGCGCAATGGTCAGAAATTCTGGTGCGCCAGCAAATGATGGTGTGTCTGTGAGCACAGAAAGACAAGCCGCTCCGCCTTCTTCATAGGCTCTCGCCAAGTCAAGTGGGTTGAAGTCTGCCCGGATCAGGCCCTTAGACGGGCTGGCTTTTTTGATTTCGGCAATCAGAGCATAATGGCCGGCTGCGATTTTTTTTTGCAGTGCTTTGTGGAATCCGCGGGGAGCGGTTTGTGTTGCAGCCTGTTTGCGCAAAGCAGCTTCCGAAATTGAGGCTTTGGCGGCGTTAACTTCTTCGCGTTTGTAGGCAGCGATTTTATCAAGAATGGTTGCCATTAGAATTGCCCAACTCTAAAATTGAGAGCTGTTTTAAGGGCCCTCATCCGCCTGTCGGCACCTTCCCCCAACGGGGGAAGAGCGATAATTCTACCAGTCCCCCACTGGGGGAAGGTGCCCGAAGGGTGGATGAGGGCCTTATCCATTACTGACTTCTACTAGCCGCGCCAACGCCTTCGCCGCAGCCCCAGATTTCACAGCATCACGAGAAGCA
>JANOUE010000164.1:0-2726 GCA_031416755.1 Hyphomicrobiales bacterium | reverse complement strand
CCTTGCGAGCCTCGAAGGGTTGGCGGGGCGCGGGGCTACTCCCCTTTAACCCGCACAAACTCTCCCGGCGCATCACCCAGCCCAACATCAACCGGCACATGCGCTTTCACTTTAGTGCCACTCTTTGCTGCAATCCATTCCAGCCAATTCGGCCACCATGAACCCGCAGTTTCGGTGGCACCGGCTAACCAATCTTCCAACGTTTCAGCGCCACTATCATTGGTCCAATACTGATATTTTCCGGCCGCCGGTGGGTTCACCACGCCTGCGATATGGCCAGACCCTGACACCACCAATTTCGTCGGCCCACCCATATACTGCCCAAGCCTGAACACTGAGGGCAGGGGGGCGATGTGATCTTCTTTGGCGGCCAAATTATAGATTGGAACTTTTACTTTGGAGAGATCAATACGCACATTGTCGAGCACCATGGTGCCAGCGGAGAGCTTGTTATTCAGATAACATTCGCGCAGATAAAACGAATGAACACCAGCAGGCATGCGCGTGGAATCGGCATTCCAATAAAGCAAATCAAACGGCAATGGGTCTTTGCCCAGTAAATAGTTGTTGACTACATTGGACCAAATCAAATCATTAGCGCGCAGCAAATTAAACGCATCAGCCATGCGGCTGCCAGGAAGATAGCCTTTATCCTCCATGTGCCCTTCAATCCATTTCACTTGCTCTTCGTCAACATAAACGCACAAGTCGCCGGCTTTCTCGAAGTCCACTTGCGTTGTTAAAAACGTTGAAGCATTGACCCGGTTGTCGCCCTTGGCGGCCATATAGCCCAGCGATGCGGCAACCAAAGTGCCGCCAATGCAGAAACCAACAGTGTTAACCTTTTTGGCACCTGTCGCCTTTTGAATTTCGTCAATAGCTGTCAAGAAACCTTGGCGCATATAGTCAGAAAAACTTTTGCGCCCCTGCGCATCCGAGGCATTCACCCAAGACATTACGAACACCGTAATGCCCTGTTCCACACACCACTTGATGTAAGATTTTTGCGGAGTGAGATCGAGAATGTAAAATTTGTTGATCCAAGGCGGAACAATCAACAAAGGATATTCAAATGACGTTTCGCCCACCGGTGCATATTGAAGCAACTCAAACACATCATTGCGAAAAACAACCTTGCCCGGTGTCAAAGCAATGTTGCGGCCAACTTCAAAAGCGTCAGTGTCTGTCTGCTTGATGCGAAGCCTGCCGTCTGGCGACTTAAAGTCACGCTCCAATTTATCCATACCGCTGACTAAGTTCGCACCATTGCTTGCGAGAGTGGCCTTCAATACTTCCGGGTTTGAAAACACAAAATTTGAAGGTGAAACAGCATTGGCAATCTGCTCCACATAAAATCTCGCCTTGAGCTTTGTATGTTCATCGAGCTCAGCATCTTCCACCATCTCAACTGCCCATTTGGACGAAATGAGATAAGCCTGTTTCAAAAAATCAAACACGGCATTTTCTTGCCAGTCTTTATCTTTAAAGCGCTTGTCCGTGCGCGCTGGTGTCACCATCACCTCGGAGGGTTGACCAACGGCCTTGGCCCAAGCGCCTTGCCACAAGGTTGAATAACCCGCCCACAGTTTCATTTGCGCCTGCATCAGTTTCTGCGGATCATTGGTGTAGTAGTTGCTCAGCGCACCCAATGTTTTTGCCACCTGCTCCATGGGCAAAACCTGCGCGTCGCTATTTTCTTTCTGCGAATCTGACCGTGCCGCCACTTGCTTGGCAATATCTGAAGCTCGCGAAAATACTTGAGCAAGATTCTGCATCAGTTTCACCGGGTCTGGAAGCTTGAAATCACTTGGGGCCGGGGTCTTTGAATCTGTCATATATCCTATTTAATCCTGTCGCGTTAAAGGGCAAGGGCAATTCTTGCCAAATCGACGCCTTATCGCCATAAGACGACGCAGATATAACACAGGCAGTATTTATGACAAACGCGTTACGATTGGGCATTGCAGGCTTAGGCACTGTGGGAACTGGCGTTCTCGATATTCTAAAAACCCATGCTGATCTCATTGCCACTCGTTCAGGCAAGCCTGTGAAAGTCACAGCTGTCAGCGCCCGCAGCAAGGGCAAAACGCGAGGCGCGCATGATCTTGCCGGACTAGAATGGTTTGATGATCCAATAGCTTTGGCCAAATCCATGAACATCGATGTGTTCATCGAATTGATTGGCGGAGACTCCGGCCCCGCGAAGGATGCAGTCGAAGCGGCCATCGCATCAGGCAAACATGTGATTACCGCCAATAAAGCGTTGCTGGCCCATCATGGTGCAGCTCTCGCGAGAGCTGCTGAAGCCAAAGGCGTTGCACTTTATTTTGAAGCTGCAGTTGCAGGCGGCATTCCCATTATCAAAACTTTGCGCGAAGGCATGGCTGGCAATAGCACTAAAAAAATATTCGGCATTATGAATGGCACGTGCAACTACATCCTCACCAAAATGGCCAGCCAAAGCCGTAGCTTTGGCGATGTGCTAAAAGAGGCCCAAAGCTTGGGTTACGCCGAAGCAGACCCCACATTCGACGTTGGCGGATTTGATACCGCCCACAAACTTGCAGTCATTACCTCACTGGCATTCGGCACCGAGGTCAATCTCTCTTCAATTCGCATTGAAGGCATCGAAGCAATCACGCTGGAAGATATTCGCCACGCCGAAGAGTTAGGTTATAAAATCAAGCTGCTCGGCGTGGCTGTGGCCCATGAGGGTGGAATTGAAC
>JANOUE010000163.1:0-19343 GCA_031416755.1 Hyphomicrobiales bacterium | reverse complement strand
CACCATTTGAAGATGATGTTTCCGGCGCAAAAGAGCCGGAGCATTGACTGACACTCAAGACAAAAGCCGCGCCAGACTGGTGCGGCTTTAATCTATGGTCAAATAAATCTTGTCAGAAAGTCGAGTTTATTGTATGTTCGGGGACTATCGCTTCAGTTTTTGCTTTAACCATTGTTTTGCCCTTAGCCTTAACCGCAATAACTGGACATAGATGCTCAAGCGCACAGACGAAGCAGAGCTTGAAGTTGAGAAAACTAGGTTTCCGACCGAGATTCGATCAGGCCAGAGTTGATCAATGACATGATCACCTGCCGTCGCTGCATCCAACCTCTTCGCCCACGTTCCGGACAGGAAGCTTTTGATCACCTCAACTTCAAGCAGTAGGCCAGCGCTGTATTTGGAATAATTTTCGTCGTAGGCACCTTTTATTGTGAAGCCGGTGTCACCACAAAACACGATCGCGCCCGCCGCAATCGGCTTTCCGTTTAGCAGCAGCAGATCAAATCTTCGGCGCAACGATTTATCACTACTGGCAAAGGCAGCTAGTGCAAAATCTCGTGTGGCAGGATTGCTTGCAAGTGCCGTACCTTGTTGACCTTTCCAACCCGAGGCCTCAAGGTCGAGGAATGCCTGCACGGCTTGGCCCAAACCTTCGCCGGATGTATGAGTCTCATGCCGCACCTCTCCCAGTTCATCAAGGCGGCGCCGGCAGCGTTCAAGCTCTCTACGGCGCTTGGGGTTGATGCAGACTGAAATGTAGTCTTCGAAGGTTTTGCCCTTGGATATTGAGGCCCGTTCGAACTGACCAGTTATCGACCAAGGTATGCCACGTCTTCCCAATGCGCGTGTCAACACCTGGCAGCATGGGCCATCGATATTCGAGGCTGGCAAAAGCCACTCGCCCTTTCTCAAGGTTTGTAAACCGTCAATAATCGCGTCAGCGGACTCTGTCGGATAAGTCCTGTCAATTAGTGGCATTGTACCGTAGGTGTAGTCCGACATCCAGGCACTTCCAGCAGCGCGAATGGCGGGAATCGGAAGTCGAGCCAAAACGACTGGAAGAAGTGCCATGAGTACCGGGCCGTCTTGAGCGACAACAAAGCGGACATGATCACCCTTAGACACGGTATCAAGCAAAGCTAATGCATATGTTGGTGTATAATAAACAACATCCTCAAGGCTGCGTTTACACAGATCCTCCCACTCTTCGATCAAGTGGCGCATCTCCAGCACGCTTTTTACGCTTACGTTTAAACCTTTCTTCGAAATGTATTCGTCCTCTAAAATAGAACTCATCATGTTGTTTGATTTTGTCAAGGTTAGACCAAAACGCCCATTGCTCGAATCCGGTGCTTTAAAGCCTTGCCATGTTCGTAAAGATGAGGATTGGAAGCCACGAATTTCATGATCCTGCCCCGAACCCGCAAGATCGGTGCAGCTATTTTGCCTTTCAAGCTGAGAGGCAAAACTGATGTTTGGAGTGTTTCATGCTCGTCACACCATTCAAGTTTGTATTTTTCATCGCCGAGTGCAAGATCAAGTCGTGCAATTCCGCTTTCAAGGCAATGACGCATGATACCGGAAAAAAGCTGCGAACCTGGTGAGCAATGAGAAACATGATCTCCGTCCAAGGCCATCTGGTAGAGCAGCCATCCACTTTGACTTGCCATTCCAACTGATGTGGCAAGAATTTCTCCGTTGAGCGTCAAAACCGTAGCCCAAGTTGAGTGTCCAATTCCGCCTGCAAAGAAATCTACCAAGAATTCCCTCACGCCTGGTAATGAAAATGGATCATTGTGGCCAAGCTTTGCCAATTGACGTGACTTGGCCAACAGACAGTGTTCGGCTATTACCCGACCTTCTTCAGAAGTGGAGGCAACTCTAAATTCCACTTCGCCGAAGGTTTTTAGCTGCCGCTCCTTCTTGCGCAACTGCCGCAAAGTGGACGGACTGCGCCTGCTGGCGAGAAACTGCTCCCATGTTTCTCCCGCGATAAAGTTGATCGCATGTGAACCTACATGATAATCAAAACCCTTATGTAGGTTAAGTGGATTGCGCCTTCCTTCAATGCTCAAAGGCTGTTTAGTCAAGTAAACCAGATCAACTGCGCCAATCCGATAGGCAATATGCTTCAAGATGTTTTCAAAATCGATCTCACAGAACTGATTGAGATAGTTTCTGTCGACTATCGGAGCGCAGTAGTCACTTTGAGCAAATGCGTGCCAGGCGAGCACTTTGAGATGTCTATATTCGTAAACCGCCAGCGGCAACACTGCAATAGTTCTGCCCATGAAAGTCAGGAAGACAGTGATGGGCAATACGCCCGCAATGCTTCCAACCTTACGCTGCCAAGAAGCTCGCCAATCTGACTGCTGGAACGGCGTCAAAGACCTATCGGCGCTTCGACGAATAAAATCATTTTCTGCATGCCTTTTTTGACCACCAATCAGTAATCCAAAGTCGACGTGTCCGGTTTTTAAGTCGCATTGATCAGAGAGTGATCTGGTACGCCGCGCGACAATCCGCCGATCTTTGCAGGGAACTCCCAAAACGCTCTCGTCAACTGATGTGCTGTACGATTTTGTTTTCTCACTCGAAATTTGCAATTTTTCAAACCTTTCAGTGTCCGATTATCATGATACAAAGGTGTTTGCCTAGGAAGCTGGATAGAATGTGTGCCAAAAAAGCACTCTAAGAAGATACTGTGCTCAACCTAATCAATATTCATGCCAGTCGGTGGAATGGGTCGGCATATTCTTTAGAGTTGTTATTGCAGCACTTAGATAATTTTATATGAATGCTAAAATAGCGTGAATCGTCATAGCGGTGCAACCAACGGCATCAATTACCAACAAATTTTGGGATTCAAAATAACTAGTCGCACCGCGAGTAGATGGCAGTGCCTTATCTTACTCGCGAAGTATCAATGCCCTAGCCTTAAATTTGGCCCTCAGCGGCTAAATACCTGTCGAATAGCTGCAATAATTTCTCCATAGACTGGTGCCATGTCGTCAAATCTGAATGAATCTGCTTTTTCCAGACCGGCGATCCATCGCACTGGCTGCGTAATAAAGTCGAACATATCTCGACACCAATTGCCCAGCCCGCTAAATCCCCCGTGGCGAAACTGCTGTAAAAGATTATTGGCATCGAGGAGAATGTTTCGACTGCGAACGCCTATGGCATAAGACTGTTCTGGGCCACTTTTCCCGTGGACCAACAAATCAAATAGTAGTTTTGGATAGTCAAGTCCCAAGGACAAAGGCAGTGGCATCGAGCCCCAAAATCGAGCATTGACTTCAAGAAGAATCCAGTCACCAGTTTCTTGATTGACGCGAAACTCGAACATACAAACGCCGGAGTGATTCAATTTTTTACAAATGCTTTCCGCCGCTCGTCGCAGTTCGGGATTAACCACTTCACTGATCCGATAGGAACTACAACCGCCTCTACCTTCTCGCAGTCTGCGATGCTGGAATGCTTGGAGGATTGTCCCGTTCGTGCAAAGGACGGAGACCCCAGTGCCGCTGCCTCTGAAGTAACCTTCCACAAGGAATCTTTTTCTGTCGGAGATCGCTGCAAGGCAGGTGTCCAGTTCGTTACCGGTTTCGACAATTTCTACCTTACCATGCAGCTTTCCATTGTCGTCTTCAAACGATCGGCGCGGCTTAATGACCAGCGGAATTCCGAATCGACTGGTCAAACTATCTGACGTGTCAAAATCTGAAAGGCGAAGCCACGGTGCCGTCTTGATGTCCAGTGAGTCGCAAAGAATGTGCGTTTGCTCTTTGTCGAAAAGTGCTTCTATTGCCGCAGCTTTAGGAATGGCAAGCCTACATCGTGAAAGGTGGTGACGGTTAACATGCAGTGCCATTATTGCCGCATCGCCGGTTGGGATAACGAGATCAAAAGATTGCTTTGTCAAAAGTTCAACCAACGCCTTGCGCCAAGCGACCTCATCACGCTCAAAAGCAGGTGCCTGGTGGACATAGTTAATGAATCTTGACTTCAGCGCTGGCGCATCCGGATCAAACGGAAAGGCTTGAACATTGATACCTGCCACACCCAGCGACCTCACGATTGACAAGAAAATTCGCATGTCGTCGCCAACCACGAGAACGGAATGTTTAGAATATGATGTCACTCTGGATTTCCTTAGGTTACTGCAATGTGCTAGCTGACTGGATGCGAACTTTCCTGCAAATAGTGTGCCAAACATTTTAGAGGATCGAAGCATTGGCATAAGAATTGCTTGAAAGACTTAGAATATATTAATGGAATGGTGGAAAAATTGAACCGCATACGCAATCTTTTTGTCTCCAATCATATGGCGGGCTGGGTTGACCAAGCTGTGGTCAGTGCTACCAATCTTATGATTTTACTAGCGTTAGCGAGATGGTCAAACATTTCCGATGTAGGCTATTTTGCGATCGCCACTTCCGTTCTCGTATTTGCGGTTGCGGTCCAAGATTCACTTATCACGCGCCCCTACACGATATTGCTTGGCAAGCCATCCACCGCTGTTGAAGGGCAAACACCAAGTGCAATCGTTTTCACTGCCCTGATAGCGGTCACGCTATCGGCCCTTGCATTGCTTGTCGGTAGCCTAGTGGGATATTTTGTTGAATCAAGAATTGCAACCGCACTGACCATTGCACTAAGTACCGCTATTCCCACAGTACTATTCAAGGAATTCGCTCGGCGACACAGTTTTGCAAATCATTGTGCCTGGCGTGCAGTCGCATTGGACGTAGCCGTCGGCTTCATGGCTTGCGCAGGCGTTGTCTTACTCTGGCTAAATCAGCAGCTAACGGCGTCTAATGTTGTATTGGTCCTTGGACTATCAAGTTTTACAGCTTTCACAGTCTGGTTTATGTTGCTCCCAGAGAGGTTCAAAGTTAGCGCGGGATCGCTTATCGAAACGGCGCGCGAGAATATTAAATTGGGAAAGTGGTTTCTTGTGGGACAAATTTCCGCTCAAGCTCAAGGCTACGCCACTCACTGGATTACCTTGGCAATTGGGGGCGCCGTTGCAACCGGATTATATACCAGTTGCCTTAGCATCGTTGCACTTTCGAATCCTTTCCTATTCGGTTATTTCAATATCTTGACGCCCAAGTTCGTACGCGTACTCAATGAAGAGGGTATAATTGCTCTCCGCCGCCAAGTGAAGCTGAGCGCCCTAATGCTAGGTATTGTGATGGCAGTGTTTGCTTTAGTTGTGTCGTTGAACGGAAGTATGTTGATGGGTATAATGTTCCCAGGTGAAGCCTATCGCGAGGGGCTGGGCATCTTGACCATACTCTCGTTTGCAACTCTGTTAGGCGCCATTGGAGGTCCTCCTGGGGTTGCCCTGATGGTGACCAAGAATGGCAGCGCATTGGCACTATTGTCGTTCTCGACTTTTGTTGTTGGGTCGGCGCTTGTATGTGTTTTGATGGCCTTATGGGGACTACAAGTTGCGGCTTATGGCATTCTCTTGATGGAAACAGTGGGTTGCCTTGGACGATGGGTTCTATTACTCCAATTGTTGCCTCTTCGTCATGTGGAGGCACCCTCTTCACCGTCTGCCGTTGTCAGCGGATGGAGGTAGTTTTTAAACACATGGAAGAATTGAAATCAAAGTCGTATAGGAGCAACAGCGAGTTGTCTCCCGCGTCAATTGTAATCCTAAAAGTTTTTGCGCTGCTCGAAACTGAGTCGGTCAGCTATTGTCTGACTCACGGCTATCACGGCTTGCCCCAGTCATGGGGGTCTGACATTGATATCTTGGTCGATAGATCAGTTACGCGTGAAGTCTTGGCGGGAATTTTAACAAGTCATGAATCCCAAATCGGGGCAACGGTCACTTGCCTCGATGGTCCGCGAATTGTGTTAACCTGCAAAACGTCGTTGGGCATGCCTCAGCTCATCGTGCTGGATTTCTTTTATGACTTATGGATCGGGCGGTATTTACACTTTGCTGGCGATAGTCTCCTTGCTGGCCGGCGGCAGCTACGTGGCTTCTGGGTGCCATCTGCCGCTGCTGCGTTTGAAATCGAGCTTGCCAAGGGCCTCAAAAAAAATAGATGCGGTCCTGATCTCGCGTTTCGGCTCACAGAACTTTTTGCAGCCAGTTCACATGAGATCGAAACCAACATGAAATTGCGCTGGCCGCGCGGCATGGCCAGTCGAATTATCTCTGCTGTCCAAACCGGCAAGTGGGACAGCATTGCAGAACAGTCCACGCAAATGTGGAGGAGAATGGCAATTTCCCTTGCCGTGAATGCTCCAAAAAAGACAATGCTCGCATTCGTTCACGTCAATCGAGAGCGAATTTTCAGAGTAATGCGTCCCCGTGGCAAACATATCGTCTTGCTCGGCCCTGATGGTGCCGGAAAGTCTTCAACAATTGAAGCGTTGATTGAAATCATGATGCCATTGTTTGCGCGCGCTGAAGTGAGAGGGTTTGCTCCATCATTGCGCCAACTCTTGCGCCGTTCCAGTGGCAATACGTCGGTACCGCACGGACTTCCAGCGCGATCTTTACCTGCGTCAATGATTAGAACATTGTATTGGTTAGTTTATGCAATCTCATCGCACGTGAGCCTTCGCTGGGCCAAGACCCGTTCAGTTCTGGTTCTCAATGATCGACACTTTATCGACATCCTTGTCGATCCAGTGCGATATCGTTACTTGGGCTGGTCTTGGCCGCTGAAGCTAGTTTCTTTATTGACACCTAAGCCCGATCTTTTGATTCTGCTTGGAGGAGCTCCTGAGATCATCCAGTCGCGTAAGCGAGAACTCACGGTCGCTGAGACAGCACGCCAGTGCCAAGCATATGCAAAGCTGGTCAACCCGCTAAAATATACACTTACGATTGATGCTGGAATGCCGTTTGAACAAGTGGTTGGTGAAGCCGTGGCAGCAGTAATTGACACACTCAAGCGTCAGCAGGACTCCATTAAATCAGGCTGCCAAAGTCCATATTTATCTGAGGACGGACAATCGATATGAGAAAAAAAGCTGCTTCGTCCCTTCTCCACCACCGCACATTGCAGTAAATTAGAAAAGTTTTTTTAGCAGCATGCTAAACTCAACCTATCAAGTGTTGGGACTGAACACCTAATTCGTTATATAGGGACTATCTACTGCCCCGACATACAAACCAGACGGAACGGGTACTGATGTTTTAGTCGGATCAACGCCAACGCTGAGCGTGCTTGTGCCAGAATATAAAAAGGTGTCAGCGACCAGTGCTGTGAATGGTGATGGGTTAGCTGTTGATCCAGTCCCGGAAATAATCAATTGTTGTTTGGGGAAATACATGGCGCCCACATAAGTGGTATTCCCGCCCCCTGATATGTGGCTTTTCGTCATCCCGCTTGAATTCGGGTCAATATAGATCACAAAGCCTGCAAGCGGGCCGCTAGTTGTAGCAGAAAGATTATAGGTGCCACCCCCGCTCCACGTAACACCAGCATTTGTTCCGGTCAAAAAAAATGTGACGCCATTGCCGACAAGGCCAGCGGCCCCTGACGTGACGAAAGTACCGTCCTTTATGATATAGGTGCCGGGATTGAAATTGAACTCCACATTTGCGAGCCTGAGACCCCCGCAATAGGTTCCGGGAGACAAAGTACTCGGGGTGTTCAAATTTAAATTTGTGTAGTCGCATCCTGCAATGACTGGCTTTGGAACAGAAGCAAAGGGATCCGGGACTGCGGTGCAGCTTGCGTCAGGCCTCGGAGTAATATGGGTAAGTCCTTGATTAACGCCTCCAACGAAGCAATTACCGATTGACGTAATGCTTGAATTACCCGAGAGATTTACTGAATTGTTGGCAGCAGAATTTGACTGAATGCGACAATCGGGAGCAATCCAAGAGGACCCACCAGATAGACTGATCGAGGGCGCTGCAGTTGGATTGAGGGCCAAAACACACAAGGGCTGGCCGCTAACTTTAAGTGTAGCTGTTGAGTTCGCGACAATCGTGGCGTCGGTGGCTTGAAAAATCGATGTAAACGTCCGCTGTCCAGGCACTTGAAGCGAAACAGTCACTGATTTAGATTTGGTGTCTACAGTAACCGATGTGACCTTTACATTCTGTAAGTTAGCGGTGTTGGCAGTCACGTAGTCGCTCACAATATATTTCACGGCGACCGAGGACCAATCTGAGCCCCTGAGCTGTTGAACGGCGGCTAATGAAGCGGCATCTGCAGCTGATTGAAGGTGAGTTTGCATCCTTTGCCAATTTACATAATCAACAGCTACACCAACGCTACATAAAATACCGAAAGATGCTAAAGCAAAGCTGACTGCCAGCGAACCGGCCTCATTACAAAGCATCTTTCTAATAAACCGCGGAGCCTTTGACATTTGAAATAACCACTCGACAAAATGACGAAAAAATATCCAGATTCTTTATTATCGAAAACTCATTAAATATTTGCGTGAACTGGCTAGCAATTTGTTGGTTGCCCATTAGGGTTACAGTAACCAACGAAGGAGTGCTTTTGGGTATTGACCTGCCCCCAATAAATTAGACCATTCAGAATTAGAATTTTCCAATAATGTTCCTGATGGAACGAGAAGGAGAGTTCGATGAAAAAGAGCAATTTTACCGAGTCGCAGATCGTCTTTATTTTGAAGCAGGCAGAAGACGGCACCGCGATTTCGGAGGTGTGTCGCAAGGCGGGTATTTCGGATGCGACGTTCTACAATTGGCGCAAAAAGTATTCGGGGCTGTTGCCATCTGAGATGCGTCGGCTGCGGCAACTTGAAGAAGAGAATGGCAAACTGAAGCGGATCGTCGCGGACCTTTCGCTTGATAAGGCCATGTTGCAGGATGTGCTATCAAAAAACTCTAAGGCCTGCCCGCAAGCGAGAGCTTGTAGACAAGGGTTCGGGCTGATTGGAAAGTTTCGACAAGACGAGCTTGTGAAGCGTTGCAGATCAACCGAGCGCTTTATGTTTACAAGTCCAAACGTGGCGGACAGGCCGATCTCACTCATAGAATAAAGCAGATTGCAGAGACGCGGGTGCGATACGGTTATCGTCGCATCCATGTGCTGTTGCTGCGTGAAGGAGTGCTGTTGCTGCGTGAAGGACGGCATGTGAATGTCAAACGTGTCTACCGCCTTTATCGTGAGTTAGGCCTGCAATTGCGGCATAAACCGCCTAAGAGGCGCGTGAAGGCCAAGTTGCGTGAGGATCGCATTGAAGCCACTGGCTCGAACGAAACATGGGCGATGGACTTTGTTCACGACCAATTGGCCACGGGAAAGAAGCTGAGAGTTTTGACAGTTGTCGACATCTTCTCAAAGTTCTCACCTGTCGTTGATCCACGATTTAATTATCGCGGTGAAGATGTCGTGCAAACCTTGGAAAGGGTGTGCAAGAAAACAGGCTATCCGAAAACTATCCGTGTTGACCAAGGTTCGGAGTTTATCTCACGTGATCTCGACCTGTGGGCCTATCACCGCAACGTGGTTTTAGACTTCTCACGACCAGGCAAACCGACTGACAACGCCTTTATTGAAAGCTTCAATGGCAAGTTCAGAGCCGAATGTTTGAACGCCCACTGGTTCATGAGCCTTGACGACGCACGTCGAAAAATGGAAGACTGGCTCAAGGACTATAATGAAGTCCGACCACACAGCTCTATCGGCAATAAAACTCCGATATCGCTGATCAACCATCCGGGACCATCAACTCCCGAATGACCCCGAAAACCGGAAGATTCCAGTTCCGCGTGGCATAAAGATGGGGAGCAGCTCACAGCGTAACTCTATCGAAATCCATAAACAAGTATCTAAATGCCGGACAGCAGAGAAATATGCTCCAAAATGTGCAGATCGGGATTCAAGTCCGCACACCAATCGAAAGCGGACATTGCATCGAGTTCCCAGCATAGCCGCTCAGGGTCATTCGCGTCGGTTTCGCTTTGTATCGTACATGTCTGCTCAGGGGGCAACAGCAGAAATTCAGACTGACCCACTACGCAAACTAGGATTTTAGTTCACTCTCCATATGTCAGTTATTGCGCTGATAAAACGCTGTTAACGGGTGACGAAATAAGGGCCTGCAAACGCGTTTCATAGGCTTCAACGGCGCTGCGCATCTCAGTTGCGTAGGAATAGCGATTATAGACCCCTGCAACACCGCTAAGAGTTCCAGAGACGTGATTCAACAACTTCTCGGTGACGTGAATGGGCGTGCCCAACTCCGCCATTTGGGAACTGAAGGTGCGGCGCAAATCGTGCAAGGTGTAGGGCGCAATGCCAAGCGGCACGTCAAACTGAGCCTTTGCCTTGCTCCATCCTGAAAAGGTCGTGTCGGTTCGGCCTCGCGCAGGAAAGAGAAGTTCACCCTCACTTGTAATGCCATCAATGATACTTTTCGCCATCGCCCCAAGCGGGATCACATGCTCTCGCTTGTTTTTACAAAACCCAACAGGGAAGGTAATTGCATCTTTGGAAATCCAACTCCGCCGAAGTCCTGCAATTTCGCCCCTGCGTTGGCCTGTGAGGATCAATAGCTTGATCAGGACACCATAGGGATAGCCCACCTCCTCCGCTCGATGCCAAATAGAAGTAAGTTCATTTTCTGTGAGAATTCGTGTGCGAGAAACGGTTTGGAACCGAATCGTTGGCACTGGGGAAGTAGCTAAGTAGCCATGTCGCACCGCCCAATTGAACAAGGTTCGAATTGCAACAAAGCAATGTTGTTCCAGACTTGGATGCTCGCGAACTGCGGTGACAGCTTCCATAAGATCTGCACGGGTAATGGACTGGGCAAGTTTCGAAAATACAAAGTGCTTTTTTAAGAGCCTTACATACTCTGCGTGTGTTGAAGGCTTCGTGCGCATCCGGCTATCTTCAAAGAATAATTCTCGAATCTCTGAAAATGACAAGGTGGCGCTGGGCTCAGCTTTGCCAGCCACGGCTTGCCCCAAAACCTCTTTGGCTTTTTTACGAGCGTCAAGCAGTGTCAATTCTGGATAGCGGCCAAGCGAATGTATTTTTCGCCCTTTACCTTCAACCAATACAAATGTCTTCGCCCCACCCATCGACACCCGAACACCAAACCCTCTTTGACGTCCATCAAAGTAGGTCTTTTGACCGACTTCAGGCGGCTTCAGTTTTTTGATCAGAAGGTCTGTTAGACTCATTCTAGACTCTCAAACGATGTGAAAAACAGTGTTATAGCATGTTCAAGCATATCACAAGTTTAAGAATATTATCTAGTAATTTCAATGTTATTTGAGTTGCAATGTTCCGCTATGTTTTTTGTCATTTTCTGACTTTTAATCAGAGGGTCGTGGGTTCGAATCCCGCTGGGCTCACCATTGAAATCAAGAATATCGCAATTGCAACATTTCCTAATCTTCCAAATTGAGCTTGAATAAATAATTTATTCTAAGCCGATTGCATTTCCTCAAATATTAGTTTTATGTAATGGTTACAAAAAATTAATTGGCTCAAAGCAGCCAAAACAGCAATTGACCGAGACGCCAAGCAACCAAAGAGATTTCTTCTAATCTTGCAGAAGTACATCGGTATCAACAGGCAAGGCAGGCCCTGAGAGTTCTGCTTTATTTGGGAGGAACTTGTATGTCATTACGTAGAATTTTGACTGGACTTGCGCTTGCGGGAGTTGCCGCATGCGGCGTTGCTGCCACTGCCACAGCCGGTGAATATGATGGTGTCACTCTGACTATTTTGACGCGTCCTGGTCCAGTTATTGCTGGACGTCTCGCTGAGCGTGGCAAAGAATTTGAAGCGGCCACGGGTGCAAAGATTGTGGTCAGCGAAGTTCCGTTCGCTGAAATTTTCCAAAAAATTCAAACAGACTGGACCACAGGAACTAACTCCATTGACATCGGCGTATACGCCTCTGGTTGGGGCGTTGAACTTGACGCCGCCGGTTTGTTGACCGACCTTGAACCCTACATGGCTAAAGATTCCAAAATTGACGCAGCAGACATTGCGCCATATTTCCGCGAATTTGGTCAGAAGATTGGTGGCAAGACCAAGCAGTTAATGGTCGATGGTGACTTCCAGATGGTTTACTATCGCAAGGATGTACTTGAAGCCAATGGCCAAGCTGTTCCCAAAACTTGGGACGACTATTTGAAAGTGGCCGCCGCTATTCATGGTAAAGACATGAATGGCGATGGAGTTGCTGACTATGGTTCATGCATATTCAAAAAGCGCAACGCTCAATCATATTTCGCCATTCAAACAGTTGCAGCTGCCTATGTGCAAACTCAAGGCACCGCTCAAGGCTTCCATTTTGATAGCGCAACTATGAAGCCAGTGATCAACAACGATGCTTGGAAAAAAGCATTCGAAATTTATAAAGAAACTGGCAAATATGGACCTGCTGAAGAATTGAATATGGACATCGGCGATACCCGCGGTTTGTTCAAAGTCGGTCGTTGCGGATTGCTTATCGAATGGGGTGATCCAGGCCCGATGTCGATTGAAAAAGATGCAAGCGCAATTAAAGACAAGCTTTATGCCATTGCTGCTTTGGGCGCTACAGAAGTGCTTGACCGCGCCACCGGCAAACTTGTGCCTGTAACCAAAGAATCAGCACCATATGCCATTGATGGCATAAACTATGCTCCATTCGCTGCCTTCGGTGGTTGGGCTGGTGCAATTAACGCGAAGTTAGACGACAAGAAAAAGCAAGCTGCCTATGATTTCTTATCCTACATGAACCAAGCAGCTCAATCTAACGTGGACGTAACCATGGGTTGGACTGGCTACAACGCTTATCGCCTTTCGCAACTCAGCAGCACAGACCTTTGGGTGAAGGCTGGTTTCTCCAAAGAAGCAGCAGAAAACTATCTCGGTGCTGTAAACGGTGCTTTGAACAACCCGAACATGGCTTCGGATTTCAAACTGCCAGGTGCCAACTCATACTCTTCAGTTGTTCTTGACCGTGAACTCGCTCGCTATCTTGCGAACGAAATCACTGTTGAAGAAGCCCTGAAGAATATTGAAACTGGCTGGGAAGAAATCACAGAAGATTTCGGACGTGACAAGCAAATTATTTCACAGGGTCTCGCCCTCGGCAAATAAGAACTGAATAAGCAGAGTCGGACAAAGTAATCCGGCTCTGCAACTTATCTCACAAACAGGGCCCTAGCTTAGGCTAGGGTCTCATTCTCAAAAGTTTTGATGGTGTTTAAGTGGCGAACGACGGCGCAAAATATGTTGAATCTTGGGGCGAATGGTTTGATCGCCATTCCAGAACATTTTTCATTGCACCTGCAGTTATATTGATCCTCATCTTCGCGATTTTCCCAACTTTTTATTCAATTGTCTTTGCATTAAGCCGTGTAAAATTTACGCCAAACGGTCTTTCATTCCGATTTGTTGGCCTGCAAAATTTCACAAAGCAATTCTTTGGCAACGAGCAGGTTCACTTTCTCGGTCGGCTTGGCGAACTAAGCATATTTGGCTGGATATTTATTCTCGCTGTGAGTGCGGGACTTTTGTGGTGGCTGTATAACGCTGCAATTAAGAATTTCTGGTGGCTTGGCTTTATTGGCCGACTTATTACGTCTGCCGCGGTGTTTGCGATCGCCTATTTGTTATCCGCAACATTGCTGTCGGGGAATCAGTGGGGCACCCTACTCACGACATTGTTTTATGTTCTAATTGGTTGTGGCTTGCAATTTGTGATCGGAACTGGACTTGCATTCTTGTGTTCGCAGCCCATCGCCGGAAAAAATTTCTTCCGCGTTTTATTTTTTATTCCACTGATGATCACGCCACTCGGCGTTGGTTACGCATTTAAAATGCTACTGGACATCACCAAGGGGCCATTTCAACCATTCTGGGATTTTATCGGTCTGCATAATTGGGCATGGTCGACAGACGCATGGGCAGCGCGGTGGTTTATTATCGTGGGTGACTCATGGCAATGGATTCCATTCATCTTCATTTGTATGTTGGCAGCACTGGAGAATGTGCCCCGCGATCACGTTGAAGCGGCGCAAGTTGATGGCGCATCCAGCGTTCAGATTTTCCGCGACATTACTTGGCCCCAGATTGTGCCAGTAGCAGCAACAGTGTTTTTAATCAGAATGATCGAAGGCTTCAAAATTGTTGATCTGCCCAATATCATGACTTCCGGCGGTCCCGGCATTGCAACTGAATCCATGTCACTGCACGCCTTTTTTATCTGGCGGGCCAATGACATAGGTCAGTCCGCAGCAATTGCATATCTTTTGCTTATCCTAACCGTCATAGTGTGCTCGTCCTTCTTCAACTATGTAGTTATAAAGCAATTGCGGAAGGCCCACGCATGAGTGACGCTTCTTACAAATTTGAAAAGGCCAAACGCACGTTGATGGAGCGGCTTTTTGAGCCGCCAGCTATCGGCAAAATGTCGCCTGTTGCTAAGATAGTTGCATATGCAATTCTAATTTTCTGGTCGATCTATGTTCTCTTCCCACTTTATTGGGTGGTGATTACAGCATTCAAGAATGCACAGATCGTAAATGAAGGCCCATATTATATTCCGTTCGTAGATTTCCAACCAAGCCTAGATGGTTGGCGCCAACAGTTTATGACCGACTCATTTTGCGATTTCCAAGCAATAGGCCGGCAGTTTGTTCTTTATTTCTACAATTCCGTTGCTTTCATTTTATCTCCTTTCTTGTCGATCACGCCAATGGAACCGCAAATATGCAAAGTATATCTTGCATATGCAAATTCGTTAGTGATCAGCATTGCTGCAACTGCATTGTGCATTGTGGTTGGTAGTATGGCGGCTTATGCTTTAGCGCGCATCCAATACAAACCAAAATTCGGTAACATCATCATGTTTGTGTTGCTGGCACTTTGCTCCATTCTTGCAACCTCATATGCTGGCATACATTGGTCAATTTCTGCCGCTGTTGGTCTAGCGCTATTCTTTTTATTGGCGCGAGCATTCGGTAAGCATTTTCGAGGAACACTTAGCAATGGCGATATTTTGTTCTGGATCATCTCGCAGCGCATCTTGCCACCCATTGTTGTAATTATTCCAGTCTACATGATGTTCCAAGCAGTAGGAATGATCGACACACACTTGGCATTGATCTTAGTCTATGCTGTCGCCAATTTGCCAATCGTAGTTTGGCTCATGCATGATTTTTTCGCCAGCCTGCCAATCGAACTTGAGGAATCCGCTCAACTCGATGGCTCAACGCGGTTTGGAATTTTCTGGGAGATTGTGCTGCCACTCACCAAACCAGGCCTTGCCGCCGTCACCTTGCTTACTCTCATCCTCAGTTGGAATGAGTATATCTTCGCTGTTTTCCTCTCCACGTTGAAAGCTCAAACCTTGCCCATCATGGTTGCAGCCAAAAACGCAGGTGAGCGAGGCATTCTCTGGTGGGAAATGTGCGCTATTATTCTGGTGATGATTATACCCGTAATCATCATGGCCATCATTCTACAACGTTTCATCGCCAAGGGAGTTCTCCTTGGTGCAGTCAAAGGCTAAATCTCATGTCCTCGCGAAATCCTGGCGTTCCCGTATCATTCAACAAAGTGCAAAAGTCCTTTGGCTCTGTACGCGTACTCGAAGAGTTGAACCTGGATGTGAAGCCAGGAGAGTTCCTTGTCCTGCTCGGTGCATCAGGCTCCGGTAAAACCACCGCTCTTCGCATTCTCTCAGGCCTTGAAACCGCTTCTGAAGGCCGTGTTCGCATTGGCGACCGCGATGTAACTGACATCCTTCCCAAGTACCGTGACATCTCAATGGTGTTCCAGTCCTACGCGCTATATCCCCACAAAACTGTTGGCGAAAATATTGGTTTTCCACTCAAAGTTCGCAAAGTGAACCAAGCAGAACGCGAAGTCGCTGTTCGCGAAGCGGCGGCCCAAGTTCAACTTGAAACGCTATTGCATCGCTATCCACGTGAACTCTCTGGCGGCCAAAAACAGCGCGTAGCTTTAGCACGTGCAATTATTCGCAGACCCTCGGTATTTCTTATGGATGAACCTCTTTCAAATCTTGATGCAAAACTGCGTGGCCATATGCGAGCTGAACTCAAGCACATGCAGTATAATTTAGGTATAACAACTATTTATGTTACTCACGACCAAATTGAAGCCATGACCTTGGCCCACCGAGTGGCAATCCTCGAAAAAGGGATATTACAGCAACTGGATACGCCGGCAAATATTTACAATGATCCCGCAAACTTATTCGTAGCCCAATTCATTGGCTCACCTCCAATGAACATCGTCAAAGGTTCACTGGCGGACGGTTACTTCCTGGCGCAGGATGCTAAGATTGCGTCGCCAGTTAAGGGTAAAGTTGAAAACGCAGTGCTCGGAATCCGTCCGGAGGATTGCACCATTACAAGCCCCGCAAAAGGTTCCCTCAAGGGAACGGTCTATACAACGGAACTGATAGGAGACCACACTTTGGTCACCATGAAAGTGGGCGGTGATTTCCTAACCGTCAAAGCAGTAAAAGATTATACTGCAAAGTCAGGCGAGGTGGTTGGCGTAGCATTCGCCAAAGACCACATCTACATTTTCGACGCAACTGACGGAAAACGAATTCTCTGAGCAACTTAACTCAAACCGGCAAGGCCCGCTCAACTAAGCTCGCCCAAAAATGCGGGCCTTTGACCAAAAGCTCGTCGTTGAAATCATAGCCTGAGTCATGCAGGCCTTTGCTGTCACCATTGCCTAGAGCAAAATAACAGCCGGGCACTTGATCAAGCATGAATGAAAAATCTTCCGAGAACATATAGGGCCCAGCCAATTCCACCCGGCGCAAATCTTGTCCTAGGCTCTGTGCAACATCACGCACCAGTTGCGCTGCTGCAACATCATTAAAACACGCTGGATATGAAATGCCTTGGCCATATTCCACATCCGCTACGCAATTGAATGAAGCCGCCTGCTGCCGCAAAATTTCTGGTATTCGTTGCGCCATTAACTTCTGCATTGCCGCTGAGCAGGTCCGCACGCCAATTTTCAGAGAAACAGTTTCAGGAATAATCGTAGCAAGCACACCGCCATTAAACGCACCCACCGTCACCACGCACGGATCAAGCGGATCAGCATTTCGAGAAACGGCAGTTTGCAGAGCCATCACCGCACTTGATGCAGCAACGATGGGATCAGCCGCAAGATGCGGTATTGCCCCATGACCGCCAACACCACGAATAATGACCTCAACAATATCGACCGAGGCTGTAATGGCTCCGGTACGCACTCGAACTTGGCCAACCGGCTCACCCGGAATATTATGCAATGCAAAAATTGCGTCAGACGGAAAGCGTTTGAACACCCCCTCGTCCACCATGCGCTTTGCACCACTGATATCTTCTTCGGCCGGTTGAAAAATTAAATGCACAGTGCCATCAAAATCGAAGGTCTCAGAGAGATAGCGTGCCGTAGCCAGCAACATTGTGGTGTGACCATCATGACCACAGGCATGCATTTTGCCTGGTCGGCGCGATGAATATGGCAATTGCGTTGTTTCTTGAATTGGCAGCGCATCCATATCTGCGCGAATTGCAATCACCTTGCGGCTCGTGCCATTGACCAAAGTGCCAACCACGCCTGTGCCTGCCACGCCCGTGGTGACACCAAATCCCATTTTAGTTAATTCTTCAGCAACAATTTTGGCGGTGCGAACTTCTTCAAATGCCAATTCCGGATGCATATGCAAATCTCGGCGCAGCGCCACGAATTCACCAGCAAAACCCATAATACGATCATACATCATCGCCGCTGTGGTATCAGCTTTTCAATATATCCGAAAGCTTGAGTGATAAAGAAGGTAAGGAACATGTAAATCACTGCAACCAGAATAAGTGGTTCGTACATGATATAGGTATCGGAGGTAATCTTGGCTTTGGCTCCCATCAAATCCATGACGGTAATTGTATAGGCCAAAGGTGTGGCTTTCATCTGCCCCACAGTTTCGCCAGCCAAGGTCGGCAGTGATTGTAAAACAGCCCGCGGCAGCCACACGCGGCGCAATACTTTGAACGGAGACATGCCAATGGCGCGTGCTGCTTCAAGTTCGCCTTTGGGCACTCCCAGCAAAGCCCCGCGCATAATCTCCGCGACATATCCAGCAAAGTTCAAACTGTAAGCTAAAATTGCGTAGTAGAATCCTTCACGCAATATTGGCCAGAGGAAGCTCGATCGTATGCCTGGAATCCCTGGGAACAATGAGCCAATGCCATAATAAAGCAGCCAGAGCTGAATCAAAAGCGGTGTGCCGCGCATAAAGGTACAATAACCCCGCGCCGGAATCCTCAGCCACCACGGCCCCGACACTTGGGCCAAAGCAATTGGTACAGAAAGAATTCCTCCAATCACCACCGATGATATCCACAAAACAATTGTAAGATACAATCCATGTGTGAGGAGCGGAATATATTGCGGCAGCCATTCCCAACGCATGGCTACCTCACGCCAATTTCGGCTGGCCGCGCCGCATGCGCCGCTCAAGCCAAGCGAAAAACTGATTTGACGACATTGAAATTGCAAGATAAATTAATGCCGCAATCAGATAGAAAACTAAATAACGCTTACTCCCACCAGCCGCGATACGCGTGACATTGGCAAGTTCAGTTGATCCAATCACCGCGATAAGAGCCGAGTCTTTGGTGATGTTAAGCCAAAGATTGCCAAGGCCAGGAATAGCAAACGGCAACATGGCCGGCAAAACGATGCGCCGAAACCTCAAGAAGCTAGACATGCCAAAAGCCTTTGCGGCTTCAACTTGGCCAACCGGAACAGCTTGAATGGCAGCGCGTAAAACTTCAGTGGAATAAGCGCCTTGCACAACACCCAGAACAAATATCGCAGCGATCAGCGGGTTTATATTAATTGGTTCAAACCCAAACGCACCGACGAGTTGGTTCAAACTATCCGTGCCCGCATAATAAAGCAGTAATATGAGCACCAACTCAGGAACCGCCCTAAACAAGGTTGTGTAGCCGTTCAGTAAAAATTTAGTCCAAGTGCCACCGGCAAGCTTGCCTACAGCACCAAGTAAACCTAGTGAGCAACCGAAAATATAACCAAAAATCGAAATTTCGATTGTAGTAAGTGCGCCCCAGAAAAGTTCATCCAAATAGCCTTTGTTGCCATAGGACAGGAGTTCAGAAAGTGGGGCGGCAGCTAAAATCAAAACAGTCTCCAACAAAAGAAGGGCCACTTATTAAAGCATCGGATGGTCAACTAGAATCGTCACGCCCCCCATCCCCGTCACCCCCGCGTAGGCGGGGGTCCAGCTAACTTGTTGTAAGAAAGCTGGATTCCCGCCTTCGCGGGAAAGACGGTGTTAGGCGTAACGCAAATACATTTGACCATCCGACGCGC